>NZ_BPFJ01000003.1:0-300000 GCF_019972115.1 Sulfurovum sp. TSL6
CTGGAAGTCAAGCCTCCCATCGCCGATAATACTGCAGGCTACGTCTGTGGAAATGTAGGTCGCTGCCACTTTGAGTTATAACACACACTTCATTTTTACAATCAATCAACTCTTATCAATATTCAGTTTTTTATCAAGTTATTATTTTATCTTTTTACATATGATTTACACTCATAGGTTATAATACGTGCAGAAAAGATAACCATTAGCTTTTATGAGATCGTGTTTTACTCTTGTCCAATATAAGTAGTCTTCCTTGATATTTCTTGTATCGGTTATCTTTTTCTAAAAAGTCTTTCTTTCACCTTCAATTATAATTGTTCTTTCAGAATTAAACCTTTGATTAATGCTCTATTTACTCCTCATTAACTCCCATCGTTTATAATACAAACATAAAGGTAACCATCTCCCTTCAAGAGATTTGTTTTACTCCTTGTCCAAAATTTGTAAACTTCCTTGTTTCTCTTGACACGGTTATCTTTTATTGAAGAGCCTATCCCTCCCGATATAACTCCCTTTTTTAGGCTCTTCGTTTATCTTTTGATCTGTCTTTTTTTTCTTTGATTGCATCTCTTTTTATAACATTTATAACCTTGTATTAATTATATTCAAAATATTTACAAATTTTATTTATTTAAGTCTAAAATCAGTCTAATTGGTCTAAACTAACCGTTACATGTTTTGGACAAACATAAATTAAAGGAGTAAACATGAAAAGAATTATAACAGCGTCACTTGTTGCAGCACTTGCAGTAACTAGTGTTCAGGCAGAATCTTTGTCAGACAGACTAAGTTCAGTAGAAGCAGAGTTAGCTAAGGTCACTAAAAAGCTTAAAAAACAAAATAAGAAGATCAATGAAGTAAAAGCACACGATGCAGGAGATAACATCAAATGGGGTGTTGACTTAAGAACATCTATCGATAACATCAACTATGATATGGCAGATGGTACTGAAAGAGGTAAAAATGACCTTATGGCTACAAGATTGTGGTTAAACATGGCTTATGCTCCAGATGCTCACAATGTATTTAAAGGACAACTGGCTTACAATAAAGCATTTGGTGCTGATCTTGGTGCAACTACTGCCCCAGCACTTAATCCATTTGGTATGAGAGGTACTGGATTTGATGTTTTTAACTGGTTCTCTAATGAGTCATTGACAAATGATAACCTTAAAGTAAGACAAGCATACTGGTTGTATCTAGGTGAGAAAGCATTTGGTTTGGATATGCCTTGGACATTCTCTGTAGGTAGAAGACCATCAACAAATGGATTCCTTGCAAACCTTAGAGATGATGATGCAGCACAATCACCACTTGGTCACATTATCAACGTTGAATTCGATGGTTTAAGCTCAAAACTTGATCTTTCAAAAATTACTGGTGTACCAGGTATGTCATTTAAACTATGTATGGGACAAGGTTCTACTAATGCAACACCTATGTATGGTAATTTAGCGTATACAGCATATGCGAATGATGATGCTTCTATGGAAGATATCAAGCTTGCAGGATTTATCTTTGAACCATATAATGATGGTCAGTACATTGTAAAAACTACAGCATTTAGAGCTTATGACCTTCCTGGATTTAATACAGCTAATATGTTGGGAGCATTGGGTATGAATCCTCTTATTGCTCCAGAGGATGCTACAATGAACCAAAATGGTGATATTGACGGTGCTGCGATTTCTGTGTTGGTTGACGGTGTGACAGATGATGGATACTTTTCTGATGTAAAACTATTTGCTTCTTTGGCAGGGACTAAAACAAAAGCAGATGCAGATGGACAAATGTTAGGTATGGATGCTACTGCAATGGGGCTAGGAATCATCGGAGCTGACTATGGTGAAGATAAAGGAGGTCACTCTTACTGGGTTGGTGCACAGCTTCCTGTAAATGTGGGTGATGAGAATTATGGTAAACTTGGTGCAGAGTTTAACCACGGTAGTAAATATTGGAGACCATTTGACTATGCAGAAGATACTATGGTCGGTTCTAAATTGGCTGCACGTGGTGATGCATGGGAAGTATATTATACTTATCAAATCAATGAAGCGTTAAGTGCTCAATTCAGATATACTCAAATTGATTATGACTATACCGGAAGTAATGGATTCTTCGCTTCAGGCGGTACTCCACTTAAAATTGATGATCTTAAAGTTATGGCAACAGGTGCTATGGGACCAGCTGCACAAGGGTTGGCACAAGCATTCTTACCAAATGTTGTTGAAAAAGCAACAGATGCTAGATTCTACCTCAGATATAGATTCTAAGAACATTTAACAAAGGGTTTTTCCCTTTGTTAACCTCTCATTTTTAAAAATTCTTACACACTTAATCCACTTTTTTTCTTTATCCTACTACACGTATCATTATTAATTTAAATTAAATGAAGTTCGGTTATAATAATGGCCACGTACAAAACACACACTAAAAGGAATACTATGAAACACTTCACAAAATTGCTACTTACAATGGTTGTTGCAATGGGACTGGCAACAGGAATAGTTGCAAATGACACTAAGGCAGCTACACACAATGTAAGCATTTTAACTGCAGATAACAGTGATGGCAAGATCACACCTAAAACGATCTCAGCGGCATTTGAAAAAGCAGGTTTTTTCATCAATGATAACAGAGATATGACTGCACCATGGGCAAGACAATGTAAAGCGGGTACTAAAAATTTTACAACAGTTGACTATGATGTTTATAACCTCTTTACGATCTTTAAAAAAGACGTAGTGGTTAGCTTAGCTAAGAAATATGCGAATATCGGACTTTTCTCTCCAATGAGTATGTCGATCTGGACAAAAAAAGGTTCAAAAACGATTTCTGTTGCTTCGTTAAGTGCTGCAGCTATGGCAGAGATCATGGGTGTTCCTGCGGATGATGCAGAGTTGATTGCTTACGCTAAACTTGTAAAAGAGACACTTAAGGCAGCGCTTCCTAATGCAAAAGAAGAAAAAGTGACTTACGAGATGAAAGAACCAGAAGGTCCACTTGTTTCAACTGCTCAAGGGAAAATGGATCCTGATGCAGATTGGGAAGAGGTTAAAGATAAATTCCAAGCTGATTTTGAGCAAGCACTGATCCCGGCTATGTTTATCAATGCAGGATTTAATGACCTTAACTATGATATGGAAGAGAGCGGATCTCAAGCATTTACTTTTTATGATGTTTACTCTATCTGTTACCTAGAAGTGATCTATACTGTGTCTAAAACACACCCTGAAGCAGGAGCATTTGCACCATGTTCAATGTACATGTATCAGAAAAAAGGTACAAATACTATGGAGATCGGATTCCCTTCAGTTTATAACTGGATAGCATCTTTGGCAATAGAAGACAAAGCATCTCATGATGTTCTTATCATGGCACAGAAAAAAATGGAAGATATACTCGAAAAGCTTACTTCAAAAACGCTTGTTGCTGAAGAATAAGTCATGTTTCGGCGGGGATCTTTACCCCCCACCTCTATGATGAGATAACACTTTTACTTTAAAAGCGATATCTCATCTTCTTTTTTAATTATACCACCTTCAATTACTTTAGCAAAAATACCTCTATCATCTTTAAGCAGTGTAGGCAGACTTTCATCTATTTTTGAAAGATGGTCGCACATGGTACAGTTCTGGCTTATCTCCAAAACCACTTCACCGATACGCAGCTGATCTCCTGGCATAAGATGGTAAGGATTATAGTCCATTAAGATATTTTCTCCCAAAGAACCAAAAGGCATCTGGATATTGTTTCTGTTGGCTAACTGATAACTTGCTTCTGATGTGAGCAGCACTGATCTGTTGATATTTGTATCATGATATTTATCTTCTACAATACCCTTTGAGTCCAAATGAAACAGCTCTTTTTCAACTCTCCTAGAGGATCCTTGTACTGATATAAAAAGACTTGTTACTTTCCCTACATTTTTCATAAAAGTGTTCCTCTATATTTTTTTAGAATTGTACCATAAAGATTTTATAGAGGGAGACTTGACTGCTGGTGTCAGAAAACTCAAAGGTCTTTTGTATTATTTTAAATTAAGATTTTATAGAGTCAGGATGTTTAGTGAATAAAAGTAATGCAGAAGCAATAGAACAATTTTATAAACTGGTTGAAGAAAATATGGATAACGGCATGGTGTACAGAGATGCCATAGAGTTGGCTGCAGTCACTGTAGGAGGACTTATAACCGCTAAAGTCTCTCAGGCGATGGCGAAGTATCAAGAAGCGATACACCCGCAGTCTCATTTGTCACAAGAAGAAGATACAGATGCCTTGGCCCTGTTAAGTATGGGAGTACTTTGGGATAATACCTATTTTAATCCGATAGAGCCGGATCCCTCTACTCCTTTGGAAAATACTTTGGCTGAATCCATTTATTTTATTATGAAGTATGGCAGAGAGGAAGATGGGTTGAACAAAGCATTAGAAGCCAATGAAAAGACGGTGGGGGATGTAGAGTCACGTGCTGAAGCCATACGAAGAGTATTGGGAAAAGTATGAATCGACGCCATTTTTTAGTTTTGGGTTTTTGTATATTCCCCTACACGGCAGAGGTATTCGCTGTAGATTATAGAAAGCGCAAACCTCTAGCATGGAAGGCCTCTTCGATCAATGATGCAGCACTGGCACTGTACGGAAGAGAAAAATTTGCAACGATCCAAAAGAGTACAGATATAGAACTTATCGTTCCTAAGGGCATCGTAAGAGATCCGGAAAACATACCCATTACTATACGTTCATCTATCAAAGCGAAAAGCCTTGCTGTTTTCCAAGATGCCAATCCCAAGAGTTTAGTCGCAGTCTTTCATTTGAGTGAAGAGAGTATTATCGAGTATGAGCTTAATATGAGGATGGAGTTTAAGGGAACCGTTTTTGCCGTACTTGAAGGCTTGGATGGCAAACTCTATTATACACGAGAATATATTGAGGTACTCCTATTAAGCTGTATGGGTTCTGGAGAGTAACTTGGTTGTTTTATAGGGTTTAAAATGATATTTCATTGGGGGGGAGTCTTTTAGGTCAGTATGGCATACTATATATAATATTTATGATAATTATATGGTTTTTTTATCTTTGTGGTGCATATTCGTTACAGATAGAAGATAATTATGGATATTATAGGGACAGATTGATCATTTTAATCCCTAACTTTTATTTTTTTTGAATATAATCTAAGGCATATGACGAAATTAAGGCATACATCCTTAGTCATTTTAAAATTAATCAAGGAGGACAAATGAATAAGATAACAAAAGAAGAGTTTGACGTTGTTTCTGAAGTATCAGAGCAGACATCAAGAAGAAACTTTTTCAAGAAAACAGCAACTTATTCTATGGGCGCATTGGCTGCAGCTAGTGTTGTCGCACCCGTCACAATAGATGCGAGTGAGCATATTAAAGCAAACCCAGAGGATGATCCAAACATCATGGAAGAGAAGCCATGGAGCCTTAAATTCGGTGCTCCAGTAACAGAGAACCTGTACGGTCAGCCATCACCATATGAGCATGCAGTTACAAGAAGAACAACACCTATTCTTTCTTCAGGTAACTACAGAGCATCAATTGCGGTTACACCTATTCAGGATCTAAACGGTATTATCACACCGAATGGTCTTTTCTTTAACAGACATCACGGTGGTACACCAACCATTGACCCTAACCAACATAGACTTATGATTCACGGTCTTGTGGAAAAGCCGATTGTTTTAACGATGGACCAGTTGAAAAGATATCCAAATGTAAGTAGAGTACACTTTCTTGAGTGTCCAGCAAATGGTGGACCGGAGTGGAGAGGCCCTCAGTTCAATTCTATCCAATTTGCAAAAGGGTTTATGTCTTGTGCTGAGTGGACTGGTGTTTACATCAAAGATATTCTTAAAGACCTCGGTCTTAAGCCAGAGGCACAATGGATGCTTGCAGAAGGTATAGATAACTCTCACATGGGTAGAACGATCCCTGTAGATAAAGTACTTGATGATGCAATGATCGTTTGGGGACAAAATGGTGAAGCATTACGTCCAGAGCAAGGTTACCCGATCAGAATCGTTGTTCCAGGTTGGGAAGCAAACTTATGTGTGAAGTGGCTATGTAGACTTGAGTTCGCATCTGAGCCATTCTATGCAAAAGAAGAGACATCTAAATATACGGCATTGAAGCACACAGGTAAAGCGATCCAGCACTTCTATGCAAACGAAGTTAACTCTGTTATTACTTCACCTTGTCCTGAGAAACCATGGACTGATCTTAAAAAAGGTGATATGGTAGAGATAGAAGGACTTGCATGGTCTGGTATGGGTACGATTACAACAGTGGATGTATCATTTGACGGTGGTAAAAACTGGGTAGAAGCATCACTTAAAGGTTTAGTGCTTGAAAAAGCTTGGACTAGATTCTCTATTATGCATGAATATACAGGTAAGCCAATGCTTCTTAGTTCACGTGCATCAGATGATGCAGGACACATTCAGCCGACAGTGAAAAATGAAAGAGCTGCTGTGGGAATCGAAGGTGTTTACCATAGAAATGGTATCCATACATGGGAAATAGATGCAAAAGGAGAGGTTACAAATGTACAAATCTTATCGTAAAAAAATTGTTGCAAGTACACTGCTTGCATCTGTAGTATTTTTAGGAACTGCTTGTAATGCATCTAACGGTACAAAGGATACAGCTGAGGCAAAGCCTGCAGCTGAAACAAAAAGTGTAGCACCAGCAACTACAACAATGAATACAGAAGGTTTCACTAAAAGAGAAATAGATGCGGTAGGTCCAGCAAATGCTTTAGTATCTGATAGTGTTAAGAAGACATATGAGCACAATGGTAAACTTGCTGTTGACGGTGGGGTGATCTACCCGATCGTAAATGGTAAGACAGGTGCGTATTATGCAAATGAAGAAGCACATAAAACACCATTTAACAAAGGTAAAAGAGCAACTGAAAACGAGCAGAAAGCTTGGGATATAGATGTTATGCCTGACGGTACGGGACTTCCTGAAGGTTCAGGTACTGTAGAAGAGGGTGATGAGCTTTATGAAGAAAAATGTCTATCTTGTCACGGTGACTTTGGTGCCGGTTCTGGACTTTACCCAAGACTTACTGTTGGTAATGCATATGAAATGCAAAAAACAATGAAACTTCAACGTGTAAATCCAGACTCTGACGGTCCTCAGCGTGGATTTGGTTCGTACTGGCCGTATGCAAGTACATTGTGGTGGTATATTAAAACGGGTATGCCTCATCAAGCACCTATGTCTTTAACAACAGACGAAGTGTATGCTTTAGCTGCATATGTTCTTTATATCAATGAGTTGAAGATCGATGGAGAGCTTGTAGATGATGAGTATGAACTTGACAGAGAGAAGTTCTTAAAGATCGTTATGCCAAACGTTGATGGTTTTGAGCCTGATATTAATGGTCCAAAAGGACAAGACAATGCACGTGAATACTATAACAATCCATTAAATTATGGTAATGGTGTGAGATGTATGAAAGACTGTTTTGAAGGTGAGCCAGAAATACAGAGAATTGCATTTGCACTGACTGACTTTAACCCACCGTTGAGTTCTGAAAAAACATTGCCAGAAGTAACAGAGGCAGCACCTGCAGCACCAGGAAAAGACACATATGACGCAAGTTGTAAAGTATGTCATGAAACAGATGCAATGGGTGCTCCGGCTGTAGGTGATAAAGCGGCTTGGGCTGCAGCACTTGAAAAAGGTATAGACCAAGTTTATCATAATGCTATCAATGGAAAAGGCGGTATGCCTCCAAAAGGTGGTGCTATGGATCTTTCAGATGAGAAAGTGAAAGAAGTAGTTGATTATATGATAGAAGCAAGTAAATAACTGTGAGTTATCACAATTATTACACAATATATAAGTAATATAAGATATGAGGTTGGCTGATGTCGACCTTTTATCTAAATTTTTGTACAAAGGAAATAAAATGGATAGAAGAAAATTTATGAGTTTAAGTATGGTTGCAGCTGCTGTATTGCCAGCAAGTTTATCTGCAATTGATTTCAGAGCTACAAAGCCTGATACATGGACTGCACACACTGTAGCAGATTCAATTAAAGCACTTTACGGTGATATCAAACCAGAAGAAAAAGGTGTAAAAGTTAAAGCACCAAAAGTAGCAAGTAACGGTGGAGCTGTTCCTGTAACTGTTGAATCTGATATCGATGCTAAAACTGTAGCTGTTTTCCAAGATGCAAACCCTGAAGCAACAGTATGTGTATTTGATGTACAAGAAGGTGGAATTGTTGACTATGGTTTTAAGATCAAAATGAAAAAATCTGGTACGATCACTGCAATCGTTGAAGGTAGAGATGGTAAGTTCTATGTAGGTAACGTAACACTTGAAGTTGCACTTGGTGGATGTGAAGGTTAACCCTTCCCCTCAACCAGCAAGACTAGGTTTAAAACTTAATAGATATAAACAGAAATAGAAAGAAAAAGGAATATTATGGGTAATATGAGAATTAAAGCGAAGCTTAAAGAAGATGTAGTTAATGCAAAAATAAGTGCTAAACATGACATGCTTACATACGATCAAGCAAAGAAAAAAGGTGTGGATGCAAACTTTATCACACATATCACAGCGACAGTGAACGGAAAAGTAGTATATGATGTATCTACAAGCCAATTCTGGTCTAAAAATCCATTGTTTAAATTTAAGTTTAAAGCTGATGGATTGAAGAAAGGTGATAAGATAGAGATCACTTGGAAAGATCTTAAAGGTAATACTGTTACTGAATCTAAAGAGATCAAAGGTCTTTAATAATACTCTCGTCTGACCGTTTCGGTCAGACAGTGTAAAGAGTTAACCTATATACTTTGAAATAGAGTCTATAGGTTAATTTTATTACAAAGGGAAGATGTTTCAACCTTTGATGGTAACACTTTTCTTTCTTCTTTTTCTTATCTCCCCGTTATTGTGTGATACAACATACCGACATTGATGACCTCTCCCTATTTTATTTTGCTTGACATATTGGTATTGATGATGAGGGAAGTATCTTATTGCCTCGAGACTTCAACGAATATCTATGTCAAATCGTTAGAGATGGTTTTTATCCCACTTTGGACCTTGTAGATGGCAATAATAGTATCGTTTACAGTGTGATAGGATAATATAGAGAGACAGTGAGATATTCTTACTGTTATTAAACTATATTTACAGGGGGTGTGTAAAGTGATGGAGTGGGAATATCTTAAAATGAAGGTTGAGTTTGAAAAGGAATAGCGGGATCAAAGTGTTTGATGCACTTCAAACCAGTACGCTTCATTTCTTGTTATCGTAGCTTTTTTTCTTTGATTAAAGTGTTCAGTGATATCAAATCCTTCTGTACCTAAACCCTCTTTATATTCCTTGATAAATGCCGTATAGGTTTCTTCTTTCATCGCAGTGATCTCATAGGTCACTTTATCATAGACCAGTTCTCCCACATGGTTTTGTTCTCTGTGTATTTCATTGAGATTGATACTGCCATAACGTTCTTCTTCAGGAAGGGTCATGTTCATCTCTATATAAGTACGCATAGATGCGAGCATATGCTCTAGTTGTTTCACTGGAATATTTGCAGATTCAATGATCGTGGAAAGATCTTGTGTGTATCCCCAGGCACCCGAAACAGAAAGATCTGCATCAAAAGCTGCTTTGATAACGTCTTTTAGATCATTATCGCTCTTGAGTTGTTCGAATTTTAGCATGGATCAAAGACCTGCTTCCTGGATGGCTTCTGTTTGCGCATGGGCAATAAGTGGATCGATGACCAATTTTAAGTTACCATTGTTCATGATGTCATCCAGAGCATAAAGTGTCAATCCGATACGATGATCGGTAAGTCTATTTTGCGGGTAGTTATATGTTCTAATCTTCTCTGAACGGTCACCTGAACCCACTTGAAGTTTTCTTTGGCTTGATGTTTCATCCAGTTGTTTTTGAAGTTCTGCTTCGTAAACTCTTGCTTTAAGGACTTTCATGGCTTTGTCCCTGTTTTTATGTTGGGACTTCTCATCTTGTATGGCCGCTACTATACCTGTAGGAATGTGTGTCAAACGTACAGCAGAATCCGTTGTGTTGACCGACTGTCCACCACAACCGCTTGAACGGTATACATCCATTTTAATTTCGTTTGGTTTGATATCTATCTCTACATCATCCACTTCAGGTATGATAGCCACTGTAATAGCAGAAGTATGCACACGTCCTTGTGTTTCGGTATCTGGAACACGCTGTACACGGTGTGTTCCCGCTTCATATTTGAGCTGTGAGTATACACCATCACCTTTGATTTGGGCGATGAGTTCTTTGTATCCCCCGGATGTACCTTCATTGGTACTGACGATCTCTATTTTCCAACCCATTTGTTCTGCATAGCGTGAGTACATTCTAAAGACATCAGCCACAAAAAGTGCACTTTCGTCCCCTCCTGCACCTGCACGAAGCTCAAGGAAAATGTTTTTGTCATCATTTTTGTCTTTCGGGATCATGAGCACTTTAATTTCCTCTTCCAAGGCAGGCAGCATGGGTTCTAATTCGCTGAGCTCTTCTTTTGCAAGGTCACCAAGCTCTGCATCCCCTAAAAGCTCTTTATTCTCTTCTATGGCATCAGCAGTTTCAACGTAAAGATTTGCTTTCTCTACTAATGTACTAAGGTCAGACTGCTCTTTACTGAGTTCAGTCATACGCTTAATATCACTGGCAATATCCGGAGAACTTAAGAGTTCACTGAGTTCGTTGTATCTGTCGATGAAAGGTTGAAGTTTTTCTTTGAACATAGGCGTTCTTTGTGTTAGATTGTTTTTTTAGTGAGGGTGTATCGAGACTGCTTATGCAGCTTCGATAGCATTTACCATTTTATGAAGACGGCTTACTTTTCTAGCAGCTGTAGTTTTCTTGATAAAACCTTTGCTTACTAGTGAGTGGATTTGTTTGTTCGCTGTTGCGAATGCAGTTGTTGCTGCTGCTTTATCTGCTGCTGCTACTGCTTCGTGTACGGCTTTTGTGATGTTTTTGATTCTCGTTCTGTAATATCTGTTTCTTTCAGTTCTTACAGCAGTTTGCAAAATACGTTTTTTTGCTGATTTGTGATGTGCCATGTTGTTTCCTTTATAGGTATGTTGTTATTACTCAATTAATTAGAGTGAAAATAGTTCGCGAATAATAGCTAAAAAAAGATTAAAGATTTATTAATGTTATGCACTAGCGGATGAATTGCATGAAGAGATAGAGGGTTTTATAGCGGAATGTTAATCAAATATGCGTTAAAATGGAGCCATAGAATCAAGGGACAGTGTAAAACCCTATCAAGGAAATAATTTTGGAACTTTTTGGAACAGATGGTGTACGTGGAAAAGCAGGGAAAAAAGTCAGTGCAGTGAATGCCATGCGTTTGGCTATGGCTACAGGTATCTATTTTAAACAATTTGCTAGAACCAACAAAATATTAGTAGGAAAAGATACTAGACGTAGTGGGTACATGATAGAAAATGCTATTGTCTCTGGGCTTACTGCAGTAGGATTTGATGTGATACAGATAGGACCTATGCCTACCCCTGCTATTGCCTTTTTGACAGAAAATATGCGTTGTGATGCGGGTATTATGATCTCGGCAAGCCATAATCCTTATTATGATAATGGGATCAAATTTTTTGATGGAGAGGGGAATAAGCTTAACCGAGATAAGGAAGAAGAGATCGAAGCAATATTTGCAGATAATGAGCTTATCGATAGTGCGCAAGTGATGGATAAGTCGATAGGAAAGTCTAAACGTATCGATGATGTGATCGGACGTTATATCGTACACATTAAAAATTCATTTCCTAAGCCACTTACATTAGCGGGGAAAAGAGTCGTGATAGATTGTGCGAACGGTGCAGGGTATATTGTCGGACCTACTATTCTGCAGGAACTGGGTGCAGATGTGGTTGTGTTAGGTGACAAGCCTAACGGATTTAACATCAATGAAGGATGTGGTGCCATGCATCCTGAGTATTTGTCAAAGGCTGTACTGGAGTATCGTGCAGATGTGGGTATCGCATTAGATGGGGATGCAGACAGACTTGTCATGGTTGATGAGAAAGGTGATGTGATTGATGGAGATAAGTTGATGGGTGTGCTTGCTGTACATCTTAATAATCAAGGGACGCTCAAAGGTGACGGGATGGTTGCTACGGTGATGAGCAATCAGGGACTCGATGAGTATCTTACCTCGCAGGGGCTTACATTGCACCGTGCTGCAGTAGGAGATAAAAATGTTGTGGAAATGATGCAGAAACATGGTATAAACTTTGGTGGAGAACAGAGTGGACACATCATTTTCTCAGACTATGCAAAAACAGGAGATGGCATCTCCAGTGCATTGCAAGCTTTAGCATATTTGGTAGACACAGAGCAAAAGGCAAGTGAAGCATTTAATCCGTATGAGTCATATCCTCAACTTTTAGTGAACCTTTTGGTACAGGAAAAAAGAGATTTTGATACGATAGAAGGCTTAGCTACTTTCAAAGAAAAAATTGAAGGGTTAGGTATACGCCATCTTTTCCGTTACTCCGGAACAGAAAATAAAATACGCCTTTTGCTTGAGGGAAAAGATGAGAAAAAGCTTGAAGAGATCATGGAAGAGTGTGTAGAATTCTTTAAAAGCGCTTTAGCCTAATGAGAGCCTTTGCTGTCTTTTTTCTGGTACTTTTAGGTACCTTCATTATAGACCAGAACATTAAATCGCTCTTTATAGAAGGTTATTATCGTGCGGGAGCATGTATAGACCTTGAGTTGCATTATAATAAAGGGGTGGCATTCTCTATGCTATCCTTTCTTGGACCTTATCTTAAATGGATACAGGCACTCCTTGTACTGGTGATCTTATTCTTTGTGTTTAAAGAAGGGTACATCAAGCGTTATGCATTTCCTGTAGGGTTACTGGTAGGTGGCGCAATAGGTAATGTGTATGATCGTTTTGTGCATGGGGGCGTTGTGGATTATGTTGCCTGGCATTGTGGTTTTAACTTTGCAGTCTTTAACTTTGCAGATGTTGCTATAGACCTTGCTGTTGTGTGGCTATTAGTGATGATCTACTTCTTCCCTCAAAAATCAAAAACTAAATGAAACTAGAGCAGCTATCTAGGCTGCTCTATTGAAGAGTAGAACTAATTAGTTGTCGGTCTTTCTTCTTAATAAATATAAGAAACCTAATGAGGTTATGATAAGGAACATCATATCAAGACCTTTTTGGTGAGGATTGTATGTACAACCTCCACCTCCTCCAGCTGTTGCCAGTTCAGGTGTAACTGGTTCAGGTATTACTGGTACGGTAGGTCCTTGTGATGTTGAGACACTAAACATAGAGTAGTCCCCGCCCACTTCATTATTCTTCTCATTCCATACAGAAAAGATAATGTTGCCTGCCGGTGTTGCGCGAAGTTGGGACTCGGCTCTATTATTTATGCCTATCCCATCTACTACGCTTGGCTCTAGGTATGTTAAACCTTTATCTTTAGTACGTGTGTAGTAGATGTTACCATCAATTGAGCCACCAATAGTGTCATAGACATTGGATTCAATACCCCATGCAGCTAAGAGCACACTCTTATTTTGACAATCTTCTGGATTTGTAGGGTTAGTTGTATCCTTACAACCTGGTCCATTTCCCTGCATTCCAACTAAACGAGGTTCTTTCACATTAAATCCCTTGTCTGTGATGTTTGAAAGATTCTTAGCTGTTGTCCAACTATCATTACTTGCATTATAGGTACGTACCCAGAAGTTGTAGTTATCCAAATCAGTATACTTCGCTATTGCCCAATCTTTTGTATACGTGTAACCGACATGGAAATCATCTCCACGGAGTACTGCACGATGGGCTCTTGCATCTTCGTATGGATTTTTTTCTGTGGTATCACCGAGTGTATTGGTTGGTGCACCCTCTGGCTCTCCAATGGCACTCCAAGGAATGGTATTGCTACTCATGTTATATGCAGGAGTATTATTGATCTGCGTTGCTGCAGCGTAATCTATCGCTTCTGCATTTGGATCCACGGTTGGAATCATATCTTGGAACCTTAACCCTGTTGAGTTTGGATCATTACTATCTACAAAACCCAAACGTGCCATGATATCAGCCGGACCACCTTCTGTTTCTGTACCTTCTCTCCAGATAACCCCCATTCTTAAACCATTTGCACCCGCTTTAGACTGTGGTATAACACGGACACGACGGGTATTTTTGGTTGGATCACTGATAATTGCTCCTGTAGCATTGGTGTCAGGGGTATTGAACGGGAAAGTATGGTAGCGCACAAATTTCCCTTCATCCAATCCACTCGAACCTTTTGTCTCTTCATAGCTTACGATCGCGATCTTTTCAGGTCCAACCAATGCTAAATTGGCACGAGACGCTCCAGTAGAGCCATGATCAAGCGCGGTGATGAGGTTACCCGCATTATCATACACAGGGTTGAAATTTCCACCACCACTGATACCGGTCATATTATTGGTTAGTCTTACCGGAGTGCTGAATGATGTATTCATGAGGTCTTCTGTATAAGTGTACCAGATATCAGTCCCATGTGTAACTTTTGCTCCAGATGCACCATCTCCAGGTCCTTCTGCCTGACCAAGCTGCAAGCCGTGAGGATCCTCCTGCCAGGTAATAACCCATTTACCTAATGCAGGTGTTCCTACACTCAGCCCTCTATTGACATCTTGTTTGGCATCTCTCTTTGCACTGGTAAGCCGTGCCGTTGACCAAGTAGGCGTAGCATCTTTAAAGTTTATATGAGATTCATACACACAGGAGAAAGGCACCTGTATCCCACCCCTTTCCAAGTAACTGGTAGATCGCTGATCTCCACTTGGACAGTATTTGTCAGTCCACGTTACCACGGCAAATGAACCTGAACGGAAGATATTTGGTTTATCTGAATCACCATAAAAAGGTACTGCATCATCATCCATGATACCATTATTATTCGTATCTTGCCACTTAGTAGAGATGCTTGTCTGTCCTGCTGTATTTGAGATATTTACTGGATCACTCCAATCTGATTGTGAAGCACAATACCCATTCGACTCTTCAGCCTTACATGTACGTGCATAAATATCTCTTGCTCTACGTACAGCATCATCTTTGACATCATAGACATCTGGACCATTTGCATCCCCATAGACACTAATCAACGTCCCATCCCCCAATCTTACAAGCTTTGTTTTAAACGCCAGACCATCACCTGTGACACTTCCTCCTGCAGAGAGTACTTCAGCATCCGAAAATTGTAAGCCTGCTTGTAAGCTGCTTCCCAATAACAATGTCCCAACAATCATATTTAGTTTTATAGATCTGTAACTTGGACTCATTTTTTACTCCTTTAGTTGGTTATTTAAGAAGAATGTTTAAAATATAACAAGAATCTACTACTGTAAACATACTCAGTTTTTTTGTGTTTTAAAACACATACCTTAAAAACAGTATAAATCCTTTTTTTCATTTTGTCAAATATATAATGATTTAAGATAGTTATTACTTATGTTTTAAAGGTGATAGAGGATTAGGGAAGGGGTGAAAATAAAGAGGATAAAGTATTTAGATTTTCTCTAAATACTTCAGTAACTGTTGATGCACTTTGCCATTGCTTGCGACAATACTTTTATCATCAAAATCAAATGGTTGATTGTTTACATTGCTGATATGCCCACCTGCTTCTTGCACGATCAAGATCCCTGCAGCCACATCCCAGGGTTTAAGATCAATCTCATAGAAGGCTTCTACCTTTCCTTGAGCAAGATAGCATAAATCAATAGATGCTGCACCTAGCCTGCGGATATCCTGAATATGTGGAAGCAGGTTAGTCATACAGTTGATCACCCACTGGTACTCAATACCGGCATTGACCTTGGCATAAGGGAACCCTGTGGCGATCAGTGCATTTTGAAGCTTGCTTTGTGGGCTCACCTCAAGTCGTTTTCCATTACAATACGCACCCTCTCCACGTACGGCCCAGAACAGTTCTTCTAAAATAGGGTTGTAGACTACAGCCAGTGTAGGCTTGCCTTGTTCCCAGACACCAAGCGAGATCGCAAGATGGGGGATGCCGTGAACGAAGTTGGTAGTACCATCTATGGGGTCAACGTAGATGGCCTTATCATAGTGGTAGCTTCCGTGGTGACTCTCTTCTCCTACAAGGGTATGGTCAGGAAATGCTTTTTGGAGTTGATCGAGAATAAAAGCTTCGGTTTTAAGATCAAATTCGGTGACAAGATCAACGACACCTTTATGGGTGACCTCCTTGTGAGAAGAGTAGCCTTCTTTTACGATTTTACCTGCTTCCAGTGCTATCTGTTTTAATGTATCTATATTCATAGGAATGATTATAGTATAATCTCTCTATGAAAAAAAAGAAAATGATGCTGTTATTGTCCCTATTGGTGATCATCATGGGGTATTTTGGACTGCAAGCTTACTCACAGGCAAAGAAGTATGAGCAGAGTACGCAAACACTTGTCATGGATAAAGAGATTTCAGCACAGGCTGAATATCAGGCAAAAAGTTGGGCGGAGCAATTCAGCTTGGGATACTATGAGAATGATAAACGGCTTTTACGAGAAGCAATTATCCATGTACAAAAAGAGCATCAATTAGAAGCAAAGCGTTATACCTTCTATGTGATGGCGATGCTTCTTTTAATTTTGATCAGTGCTTTTTTGACAGAGTTGAGACAGTTCACCTTTTTTGGCGGTTTAGCAGCATTAGTCGTGTTAACTTTTGGTCTCTTTACACCTCTGCTGACAGTGACGATCCATAAAGAGTTTGAGTATATTGGTGATGTCATACTCTCTTTTGAGTCTAAAAGTCTTTTGGGATCTGTTGTGAAATTATCGGAGAGTGGTGAGATTGCGGTAGCCTTTGTGATCCTCCTTTTTTCTATACTTATTCCACTCTTGAAAACGCTCTCTTTAATGTATGTATCGGTTGTGATGGAAAGTAAGTTTTCTCATGGTATCGTAAAGTTTTTCAAATGGGTTGGAAAATGGTCAATGCTGGATGTCTTTGTGGTGGCTACTTTGCTGGTTTATCTCACAAGCAGTGGTTCTGATGTCAGTCAGGCTGAGATACAGGTAGGGCTTTATTTCTTTTTGGCCTATGTGATCGTCTCTATGTTGGTGAGTTTGAGTGCTGATAGGATGTTGCAGAGGATGAAGGGTTAGGGGCATCCCAGGAAGCATTTCTTACCCCCCCCCATACCTCCACTAAATTATTTAGTCAAATAACGAAATGTCTTTCTACAAAAACTTAAAACTATTTAGTTTATACACCTGTAAATTTAGCAATATATACTTAATCTTCAAATTTCTGACAGATTAGGTAATTTAAATTTATTAGCGTGGGGTACATATTCACGATGTTTAAATTGCTCTGAGCCTTTTTCTTGCAGCACTGAGATGACATCATTGGCAACGATTTTATTCTCATGATGGTAGAGATGTTCATTTAATCCATTTGCAACAGAGTTGGCATCAACAAGTACAACTTTTGCATGAATTACATGGGTTTTTTTTGACCGTTATATCCCATAAAATCAGGGTTTCCTTTGGTATGACCAGAAATATTTAGAGCCAAATCTCTGCTATTGAAATAACTGTAATACGTTGAGTCAAATCAAGTAACCGAGCTAATTTGTAGTCGAATTCAAAAGTATCGCTGTCCTCATCTATAATGTTGTCAAAATACGTGATAGAGATTCTCCTCTATCAATCATCTTAAACTATATATATAAGAAAAATTCAAGTAAATTATATATTTTAATAATATTTTATAAGATTATTATGATAAAGTACCGGGATTAAAATTATAAAAAGGGATTATATATGTTTAAAACTGTACTACAAACACTACTATTTTTGCTTATATCACTCTTATTCTTAACAGGATGTGATGATATAAATGTAGCAACAAATATTCAAGAAGGCGTTTCGCTTACAAAAAATGATCAAACTATCATATTTGAAACTGACCATGGTGATGCAAAAGATGTTCTTGATATTGATAAGAGAGTCTTGACCGTTAATGGTGTTGATAGAACAGATAATACGGTAACAGAGAATGAAAATACCTGGAACTTCGGACCTCTTCGTGTTGTATATCAGCCTGTAGCACCACAACTTTTACCTGAAGGTAATGTACGCATTATTCTGACCATACCTTCTAAAGATATATATCCTACAGCTTCTGACTTCTATACCAAAGAGCTACATATTTTTGTAGATACATTGGCACCAACAATAGAGCCGCTTACCCCGAATAATAATACAACTATTACTGATCCGTTAACTCCTTTTATTTTTGATATCCATGATAATATCAACGGAAGTGGTTTAGATGAAAGTTCGGTGAAAATAACTTTCACAGATACAAATACGAGCCATATGTTGGTTTTTGATGCAAATAGCAATACCTATAGATATTTACCATCTGTAACTGAACCGTTCGCGTTAGGCAATATTGCATTTACTGTTTATGCTAAAGATCAAATAGGCAATGACGCAAGCTTTGCAGGAACCGTAACCTTGATAGATGTTATACCTCCAGTATTGACACTTAATGGTGAAGCCAATATCACTTTAGAACAAAATGAAAACTATGTAGAACTAGGAGCTACTGCTACGGATGATAGGGATGGTAATATCTCAGTAGAAATCTCTGGTAGTGTAGATACATCAAGAGAGGGAAGTTATGCACTAACATATACAGCAACAGATAGCAGTGGCAATAGTGCGAATGTGACACGTCTAGTTACTGTTAAGAATAAGGTCATAGGATTGACACTTACTGCTTCTCAAACTCACTTTGTCAGACAAAAAGACACTTTTTATGATGATTATATACCTGTGAATGCGTCAATCAAAGTTATGGGTTTATATAGTGATGGACATAGTGAAGAGGTGACAGATCAAGTAAAGTGGAATACTACTGAGGGAAAGATAGCTTTCTTTACAGATTATTTTAAGGCAGAAAAGGGGATATTTGTTGTCTCTGCATCACTTAATAATTTGATTTCTAATGAAATTACTATCAATGTAGAAGATGATACAACAAGTCTCATACAGTATGAAATAGACCATGTGGTGGATAGCAATGATATCTGGGTAAATATAGCACTCAATCATAAACCGCTAGAGGATGTTCAATTAACACTAAAACTTAGACCTGAAGACAGGGTAGCCTTTGAAGATGGTCTACTTAAGCAAAACTATACAATGGTATTCACTCCTGAAGATTGGGAGAAAGGGATGAGAACACTTGATGTCCGTCTAAAAATATCAGATGCCAATATGAGCAATGAAATCATTATAGTCACTGATGATATTGTGAGTAATGATAACAACTATAGCGGGAAGAATCCCGTAGATATCCATATAAATAGAGAAGCTTCTTTAGCAAAACTCATTGCGCCTTCATTACAAGCAAGAAGAGGAGCTATACGAGGTGTACCTATAAAATTTAGAGTTACTTCTGTGACACCAGGGCTGGAATATAGCCTTGTCAATCCACCTGAGGGGATGAAAGTAATAGGCCAAACATCTATAGAAAACACAGAGATTTATGGGATAGATGTCTTGTGGGATGTGCCAATGGATGCAGAAGAAGGTAAGATTCATGTTATTACAGCTAGAGCAACTGACACTAAAGGTAGACAAAGTACTATTGACTTCCAAATAAAAGTACCTACCACAAGCCTTATAGCTATAGAGATAGTAAGCAATGAACTTAGAGTAACAGATAAAAGATCTGCATTGTATGGTATGAAGATGAAGGGGCATAATGGAGAGGATATAAGTACGCTTAGACTCCGTTCTGTTGATTATAAGGATGTATGGAAACATTATGCGGAGCCGCTAGATGCAAATAAAGAAATAGAGCATATAGTTTTTGTCATTGACAATATGCCAGAAATGATAGATATTAAATTCCCATCGTATATGGATACTTTTGAAAAACGGATTAATATTGGTGCAGGATTTGATAGATATTCAGAAAATTGTCTAATGACTGAAGATTGCTGGAATTGGAGAAATGGAAGTAGTTATTTGTATGAAAATACTAATGGTGTATCTATTCCTCATAAGTATAAAGGTGAAATTAACGGCTCTAAAGTTTTTATATTCACTATCAATGAAAACTTATAAGGAGATATGAATATGTTTTATTTTATAAAAAGAATTTTGTTTGCTCTTCTTTTAATTAATTTTGCTGAAGCAGAGGATTGTATTTCTGATACTTCTGTTTATAGTTGTAATACAATCATAAATGACAAAACAGGAAAATCTACAGGTGGAATTAACTGTAAAGTTCCAAATATGCCGAATATGAATATTTTTGCTAATGATGTATTTGATAGACAAGGAAATTTAAAATCCTATTTTGGTACAGGGGCAACTGTCTGTCATGTTTTAGGATGGCTGAATGAGGGTGCATCAAATCTTTCTAAAGTTACAGGGATGCAAGTAGATATTCGAGATGAACTAACATTAAATATTCACCATATTCCAGGGTCTGTTGGTGGGCAAACAGGAGGGCTAGAGAATCTAGAACTTGACAGTGATGCTTTTGCTGGATATGGATTGGGGACTCCTAAATTAAAATATCAGCCTGATGGGAATCGTTTTGCCTCGCACATGAATACTATTGTAGTACACGAGTTTTTCCATATTATACAAGGTATAGTCAAGACGAAATATATTTATGAACATTTTGATGATGATGAATTTGAGGGTGATCGAGGATGGCTTCTGGAAGGATCAGCTAGAATGTTTGAAGATATTGTTTATGATGCAGATAATCCATATGCAGAACCAGGCTTTAGCCCTATGTATGAGGGCGATGATATTGAGGATATCTTGAGTGATATAATCTCACATAGTACTCGGTATAAAACTTTTATGTTCTGGAAGTTACTTCAGGGACATTGCCAACTTGATTTTTATAAGATGCTTGGAGACCCATTCAGAAATTTCAATGATGTTGCACAAAGTTGTAGTACTGTACCAGATGTTTATAATGATAAATTAGCAGGAGCATTTGTCCTGTATAATTGGGCAATGATCCTTCATAATGATTTGAGCCTAATAGAAGGTGATGAACTTTCTTATATTCCAGGAATCAAGAAGAAAGTAACAAAGATGCATAAACCAGATTTCAAATCTCATTTAGACTTGAAAACTATGGTAGATAGTAAACTTCCAAAGTTTTCGGCAAAATCATTTCTTCTTACTCAGGAAACTATATCTGATGCTTGTGCTGATATTAATTTAACGCTTAATGCAACAGGGGATTTGAAACTTGTGGCGGTAAGAGTGAGTGACAATGGTAGTAAGGATATATCAAATAATTTCATGATGCAAACCAATGACACTCCATATATACTAACCGATGAAGATAAAAAAGGTGATTTGTTTATCACTATTACTAATACAACTGCGCAAGACATAGCTATAGATAAGTTTCAGTTAGACAAAGAGAATGGAGAAGACACGCCTGTAACAACAATTGATGGCGCTATTGAAACCACTATAAGTTGGTCACAGTCTTGTGATATCAATATGGATTTAACGTTAGAGGGAAATAATGTTATTCAAGATGTAAAGGATGTAGAATATAGTGGCATAGAGCATGCCTATGTACCGACAGAGGGGCATATTTACCCAAATACAAGGTATACAGCTTCTGCAACAGGTGAGAAACGTGAAAAAAGTGTGCTAGAAGAGAGTAAACTTGAAGAGAACCCTGTTGATATTTATGCTATTGTAAAAACTCCAGGCGGAAGTAAATTTAAACATTATCAGGCGCATAATTTTGGACAATTGAACCTAGGTGAATTTGCAGTTATAGAAGTAAAAAGCAAACGAATCGAAAGTAGTTATACTTCAAGTGGTGGAAGTAGTGGAAGTAGTGGTGGAAGTAGTGGTGGCGGTACCTCTGTGCGGACATATGATGAGTGTATTGACTCAGAAAAGAAGTATACCTGTCAATGTGTACCCTGTGAGTACATCATTTACGGGTTAGAAAACACAGTGCAATATGGTCCAATAGGAGATGCAGAAGTCGAAATAATACGTGCAGATACATATGGGAATACGAATCAAGTTGTGTATAGAGGCAGCACAAGTAATGAAGAGGATCTTTTTAAGTCAGGGATTATTAAATTTACAAAAGATGATTATACTAAATTTGAAGATGAAGTGTACTATGTGGTAGATGCGAAAGGCGGATCTGACCTCGATAGAGATGATGACCTTGTCAAAGATGATACCTCTACCCCTAATAATGGTACTATTCATGCAATTATTAAAGGTAGCGACCTAAAAACAGTTTCATTTAGAGTGAATGCTTTAACTGAAGCAATTTATCAAGTCAGTGGAGACTTATTGGGGGTCAACTATGATGCCGATAAATTACAGGGTAAATTAGCTACAGCAGCGAAAAAACTTTTTAAAGAAAAAACGTTTATCTTTAACAATGAATTAGAAATTAATTACCATGATGTACTTCTTTGGACACCAGGTGTGGATAAGAAAAAACTCTTTAAGCCTTACGATACCTTTGTGGAGCCTATAGTTGTCAAAACATATGCAGATGAAGACCGTGTAAAAGAGAGTTATAGACTCATTTATGAAAAGTTAGATACGGATGCCCCACAACTTACGCCATTGGCACTAGAAATACCACATACAATACCAAACAACAGCATCATCGGGAAAGTTTCGATAGAGAGTGAAGGAATAAGCGGCATAGACCACATAGAACTTCATGGAGATGCAAACAGTACATTTAGTATAGATAAAGAAGGTTTAGTTAAAGTTGTAGATGCCTCAGCATTGATTCTAGATGCTGTATACAAGCTAGATATGGTAGCAGTGGGTTTAGATGGAAAACGTAGTATCAGTATGGAACTGATTGTTAAAGTTATAGAGGGTGTACCTTTGGCTGATCCTAATGCTACGGTACCTATGTTAGAAAGTGTAGTGCTTAATGATATCCTGGAAAATAGTCCTGCCGGCACGCCAGTTGGACAAGCCAACTTTGTAGATACTTCTTTAAATATTGTAAGCTATAGGCTAAGCGGAGAAGATAATAGCTCTTTTTCTATAGACAATACAGGAGAAATAACAGTTGCAAATGGTGCAGACATTGACTATGAAAAGTCAGATACATATACTGTTAAGGTATCTGCCATTAATGAAGCTGGTAATGAGAGTTTCCCTGTGTCTCTCTCTTTTAACGTAATTAATGAGATAGATACACCATTGCACGATTTAGTGTACTTGACACATCTTTCTGAAAATGTACTTATAGGTACAGTTGTAGGAAAAATAGTCAAACTTAGAGAAGGAAGAAGTCCTATTACCTCTTTTGATATACTTAACCCTAACGTACCGTTTGCTATAGATGTAAATGGTACTATCCGTACAACAGGGTATATTAACTATGAAGATGTAGATGAATACAATCTGCTTGCTATTGCAAAAACAGATAGTGGAAATGGTAATAAAGTTGACCTCCAGATACTTATCACTGATATTTACCCTGAAACAGGAAAACCAAGCATACAGCCATTTACTGCAACCATAGATGAAAACAGTTATGCTGGTATAGAAGTAGGTCAACTAGATATCAACCAGGGTGCAAGTCCAGTAGAGCTTATAGAGTTGCGCGGCACTGGGCACTCTAACTTTACTGTAGATGTCAATGGAACTATTGTGGTAACCGATAATGCAACATTGGATTATGAAGAAAAAAATACATATGCCTTACAGGCTATAGCGCATAATGCAAATGGAAGTAGTGTATTGGTTTCTGTTGATATAACTTTAAATAATCTTAGTGACGAAGCTGCAACGTTGAAAGATTTGACAAAAAATATTGAAGAAAATATTGTTGAAGGTACAATTGTTGGTAGTGTTGATATTGTCAATATGGGGGAAAGTGAAATAGAGTACTTTGAATTAATTGGTGAAGGGAATAATAGTTTTGTTATTGATAATTTAGGTGTGATACGTGTTGCAAATTCTGCCATTTTAGACTTTGAAAATCAAAATATTTTTGAACTTCAGGTAGTTGCACATAGTAGTACAGGAGCCAGTCTCCCTGTTGCGATGAATATTTATTTAAAAAATATACCAGAGCATGTGCCTATTCTTAAACCATTGATTGCTACTGTCGAAGAAGAATCACCACTTGGTACTATAGTGGGGCGAGTAGAAGAAGAAATTGGTGGTGATAGCCCTATACTCTCATATGAATTAAACAATACAAGTGTATTTATAGTTACATCGTCAGGGGAAATCATCCTTAATACCCCATTGGATGCAAGTAAAAAAGATTTTTATGAGCTCGGTATGACTGCTACAAATTCAGCAGGGGTAAGTGCACCCGTAAGCATTAAATTTAATATTTCTATACCTGATGTGATTGCTCCTGTCATTGAATTGATTGGTCCTAGTACTTTATCTATTGTTGAAGGATCCATTTATAATGATTTGGGAGCCAGAGCTACGGACAATATTGATGGAGATATAACAAGTAAAATAAATGTGGATAATCCCGTAGATACTAGTGCTCCTGTAGGAACAAACTTTATAATCAGATATAATGTTGAGGATCTTGCCGGAAATGTGGCTGCAGAACTTACTCGGAGTGTTATCATTGTGAGAGATCTAAATATCAATCTTCAGGATTGGAAAGCAAATGGAGATGGTAATTGGGTATTACAGGAAGATAATAGGAGTGTATTGCAAACGTTAAATGCTAATCCTACAATTTTTCATAATAACGTCAATAGTCAGAGTGAAGTCTTTGAATTAACTGGTGGAATAACAGTCAAAACGACAGGAGACGATGATTTTATTGGTTTTGTCTTAGGCTATAATGATGGAGATCTTGTTCGTGATGATGTGGATTATTTACTTATAGACTGGAAACAAGCTGATCAGACTGATGGAAAAAAAGGTTTAGCCATTTCTAGAGTTACTGGGCCTATCACACCAGGGGCTTGGGCACATAACGCTACTGAAGGAGTAACTGAACTTCAAAGAGGGAAAACATTAGGTAATATTGGATGGAAAGATAATACTGAATATATCTTCAAAATCATTTATACAGAATCACTGGTTGAAGTATATATTAATGATGTAAAAGAATTAAACATTACAGGAACATATCCTGATGGTGCATATGGTTTCTATAACTATAGCCAAGGAGAAGTATTATATTCAGCACTATTTGCAGAGAATACTACTGCAATACATCTTGTTGCCAATGCGGGGATTGATAAGAGTGTAGCATTTGGGAGTGAAGTAATATTAGATGCTTCTGGGAGTACGAGTACAAATCAAATTATTTCATATAGATGGCTAGAAGATGGTGTGCTATTAGGGAGTGAAGAAATTGTTATTATGGATAGTTTTTCTGTAGGTGAACACAATATTACATTAAGTATAGAAGACATTGAAGGGAATACTGATATCGATCATGTAAACATACTAATTACAAATAGCTTATAGGATACGGTGAATTAAATCACCATATCCACATCATCATGATCCTGACAGTATTTGAAGATACGATTTCTCTCTTCTTCTGTCTCTACAACACAGCTGGCGTTATAGGTATGGAACTTACCTGTCCGTGAAGAGTTTCCTAAAGAGCAAAGGTGTTCTTTTTCTCCCATCGCTTCTTTGATACATTTTAAGAGTGCTTCCTTGTCTCTCCCTATGAGCTTAAATCCCCATTGGGTAGGATACTCTATCTTCGGTTTTTCTGGTGTTTTGTCGTCTAAAATCATAGGTTCTCCTTTGTAAACTTATGCGCGATTAAAATCGCCACTCTTACCGCCGGATTTATTTTCTAGCTGAACGTTTTTGATCACCATACCCTTGTCAATGGCTTTGAGCATATCGTAAATAGTGAGTAGTCCTACACTCACTCCCGTAAGCGCTTCCATCTCTACACCTGTCTGTCCATTGAGTTTTGCTGTGACGGTGAGTTTGAATCCCGGGAGGTCCGGAAGCTCTTCGATGTCTGTTTTTACGGATGTCAGCATGAGTGGATGACACATAGGAATAAGTGTTGAGGTTTGTTTTGTTCCTTGGATGGCAGCGATGACAGCGGTTTGCAGCACGGGTCCTTTTTTTGCTGTATTTTCTAGTACGGCATCAAAAGCAGGTTGTCCCACTTCTATGATCCCACTTGCCGTAGCGATACGTGTTGTGTTGTCTTTGTCAGAGACATCGACCATCTTTGGTTTGTTTTGTTCATCTAGATGTGTAAGGTTCACTTTTTGTCCTCATGCTTTTATTCTAGTACATATTTTAACATAAATAGACACAACTAAAGAAAAAGTGGTGCTAAAAATAGAAAAATGACGAATATAGTCACTATATACTTGACTTCTATCATCATATAAGATAAGATAATTAAAATTATAAAGGAATCATATGGTTTATGGATATATGAGACAAGTACCGGGCTTTCCTCATTTAACCGCACAGCAAAGCGATATTCTCTCCTTTGGGTTAAAAAAGGGACTTGAGATTGATAAAGAAGTGGTTGAGTATGCGACCAAAAACCTTCCTCTTGATGCTAGGGAAGAGTTTGAGGATTTCTTGCAAACTATGCAAGAGGGCAATACGGTGATTGTCTCTTCTTTTTATATATTGAGCGACAAGGTTGAAGAATTGATAAAGGTGATTAATTGTATGCTGAGTCATAGTGTGAATCTCTGGATCGTAGATGCAAATCTACTGATGAATAAAGAGACGAATATGGTTGATATCTTTCCTTTATTGAACGCATTAAGAAAAGAGGAAAAAGAGAAGACCAATCAGATAGGACGTCCAAAAGGAAGCAAATCAAGTTCCAAGTTTGATATTCATCAAAGAAAGATTATCACTTTTCTAAGCGAAGGAATGAGTGTCAGTGCGATAGCCAGAGAATTAGACGTGAGCCGCAGTTCTTTGAAAGACTATATCGAGTCACGCGGGATCAAAGAACTGGTAGACGGGGCATGGATGGAGATGGTTACATCAAAAGATGTCAAAAATATGGACAACATCGTACTGATTTGCCCATTTGAAGAAGCGAGAAAAGCAAAAGAACAAAAGGTGTTATAAATGGAATCTACAATCACAACAGAAAAATCAACAAAAAATCAGGCAAAAGAGTATTTAAAAGGTTGGGTACCTTATCGTATCAAGAGATATTGGGTCTATGTCGCGGCAACGGTAGTGGCTTTGCTAATGCCATGGATCACGATCAATGGCAACCATCTCTTTTTATTAAGTTTTGATCAGAAGAAGTTGCATTTGGCAGGGGTAGCTTTTGATATGCAAGAGCTCTATCTGATGCCATTTTTGCTTATGCTTCTTTTCCTGGGGATCTTTGCAGTCACAGCCGTAGGAGGTAGAGCATGGTGTGGGTGGGCTTGTCCCCAGACTATCTTCCGTGTGATCTATAGAGACGGTATAGAGACCAAACTTTTAGGATTGAGAAAAAAGATCAAAAATAAGCAAAAAGAACCAGATATGAGCAAAATGGAAAACAAAGTGAAAAGTGTTATTGCTATATTGCTTTGGTCTGTTCTCTCTTTTGTGGCAGCAGCTAACTTTTTATGGTACTTTGTACCCCCTGAAGATTTCTTCAAGTATTTGAGCAATCCAGCAGAGCATATGGTACTGGTAGGTGTGTTGGTGAGTACGGCACTCTTTCTCATTCTTGATGTGGTGTTTATCAAAGAGGATTTCTGTGTCTATGTCTGCCCTTACAGCCGTGTACAGTCTGTACTTTATGATGATGACACTATTATGGCAGTCTATGATCCTATAAGAGGTGGAGAGATCTATGAAGGGCATGGGTATGAGAGAGAAAAGAAATTTACGAAACAAAAAGATCTATTGAGTGTGGACAGTAGTGCGGAGTGTACCACCTGTGAGAGTTGTGTGACAGTGTGTCCTACCCATATTGATATCCGTAAAGGACTCCAGCTTGAGTGTATCAACTGTCTGGAGTGTGTCGATGCCTGTACTTCAGTCATGGGCGCATTAGGTAAACCAAGTTTGGTGCAGTGGTCAAGTGAAAAAGAGACCCTTCGTCATGAAGGTAAAACGAACTACTTTAGAGGCAAGGTCATTGCATATTTTGCAGTGCTTATGATCGTGCTTGTCACACTGTTCGTGATGGGAAGCAAAAAAGAGCATATGCTTTTAAATATTAACAAGAGTCAAAGACTGTATAAAGTACTCGATAACGGCGTCGTGCAAAATGACTATATTTTCATGTTCGCCAATACAGACAGCAAAGATCATACCTATTACTTTGAGATCGTAGGAAATGACAAGATCACCATTAAGAGACCGTCTGAAGCATTTAGACTTGGTGCAGGTCAGAAAAAGAAAAAAGTCGTTGTCTTGGAAACAAAAGAACAATTGGCAAACAATACAAGAAAAGATGTTCCTATCCCTATAGTGGTAAGAGCCTATGCTACAGATGACAAAGAAAAGATAATGGTTGAAAGAGAACAGGTCTTTTTCTACCCTCGTGCAGACCTGGTTAAAAAATAGGAGAGACAATGCTTGGCACAGAACCGACACTGGACAACATTGAGGACTACAAGGCTCAAGGAAGTACAGAAAAGAGATTGATCGTGTGGATCGTGATCCTCTCCGGATTATTGGTAGGGGCTATCTATGGGATGTTGATCGCAAATTCGAGTGTGTCAGATGCTTTGGTAATAAAAGAGCCAATAGGTATATTTAAATAGCAGGAGAGTCGATGAGTAAAGTATTGGTACTGGGTGGTGGTTTTGCTGGTGTTGAAGCAGCCATTTATCTTAAAAAACATGACTTGGATGTCACACTGGTGAGTGACAGGGATTATTTTTATATCTATCCTACATCTATCTGGATACCTACAGGTGAAGTGACCAGAGAAGAGGCTTCTGTTCCTTTGGATATGCTTGCGATGAAACATGGTTTTCAGTTAATTGTGGATCCTGTTGCGCATTTTGAGGCGAAAACTAAAAAAGTAACCCTGCAGAGCGGTCGTGTACTAGAGGGGTATCCCTATATCGTTGCGGCACTCGGACAGGACAAGATGCAGTTAAAGGGTATGGAGCATACACTTTCTATATGTGGTAAACCAGAAGAGGCTACGGCACTTTATGAACGTTTGGACACATTGATACAGAAAAAGGAGGGAAGAATTGCCATGGGCTTTGGCGGGAACCCTAAAGATACCTCTGCGGTACGTGGAGGGCCTGCGTTTGAAGTACTTTTTAATGTGGATACCTATCTGAGGAAAAGAGGGGTACGGGAGAACTTTGAACTTACGTTTTTTGCGCCTATGGCAAAACCCGGACAGAAGATGGGTGAAAAAGCCTTAGTGATGATGGAGAAGATGTTCAAGATGACGAACATCAAGAAAAAAGTAGGTACTAAGATCACGCATTTTGAAGCAGATGGTATCTGTTTTGAAGATGAGACCAAATTAGAGTCAGATCTGACGATGTTTATATCCGCAGGTACCGGGCATCACATACTCAAAGAGTCTGGACTTCCACTTAGTGATGCAGGGTATGTTGTCACCAATGCGTATAATGAGATAAAAGGTTTTGATGGCGTGTATGCCATTGGTGACTCTGCATCGCTTATAGGACCGGAGTGGAGAGCAAAACAGGGGCATATGGCTGAAGTGATGGCTAAGAATGTAGCGTATAACATTTTTAATGATATACAAAATATAGATTCCAAACAAAGCTATAGTGCACATTTGAATATTTTATGTGTCATGGATACAGGAAACGGGGCAGCGTTTGTCTACCGCAGTGATAAAGGCGGGAAAATGATTCCTATGCCCGTTGTTGGTCACTGGCTGAAAAAGATGTGGGGATGGTACTGCCGTTATTCTAAACTAGGAAAGATCCCCAGAATTCCTGGGATGTAACGGTTTAACCGTTTCCCTTTTTTCATGTAATTTTCGGCTTTTTCTTATAAATAAGAGTAATTTTGTCCTACTTAAGATTGTATTTATAGTTTTTAAGAGATAATGCAGGTACAAAAATTATTTTAAGGAAATTAAATGGCAACAGTAACATTTAAAAACGACATCGTATGTAACCTGGCAGGTACAGAAATCAATGTAGGTGACACAGCGCCAGTAACTACAGTAGTAAACTGTGATCCAATGCTTCAAGACGAAACAATCGGCGGTGAAGGTAAAGTGCAATTGGTCATTGCCGTACCATCACTTGATACAGGTGTATGTGATGCAGAAACTAGAAGATTTAACACTGAAGCAGCTAGCCTTGACGGTGTAGAAGTCATTACTGTATCTATGGACCTTCCATTTGCAGCAGCTAGATGGTGTGGCGCTGCGGGAATCGATAACATTAAAGTATGTTCAGATTTCAGAAACAAAGATTTTGCTAACAATTATGGTGTTCTTTTGGCAGATGGACCTTTAGCGGGTATCATGGCAAGAGTTATCTTTGTTATCGGTAAAGATGGTAAAGTTGCGTATAAGCAAGTTGTTCCGGAAATTACAGAAGAGCCTAACTACGAAGAAGCATTGGCAGCAGCTAAGGCAGCTTGTTAATTCGTTTTCCTCTTTTAGATAAACCTCTTCTTTTGAAGAGTGTTTATCACTATCTTCTGTCCTCCTCTTTATTTTCAATTTTTTTTATTTACCGTTAGTTATCTAATTTGTGTTAAAATATTTTTATACTACGCTTCAAGGACAATAAAAAATATGCGATATCTCTATGGATGCATGGTACTCATTTGGTTGACAGGATGTAAGCAACCTCTTGAACCTACTGTGGTTAATAACCAATATACGCTAGAAGAATGCAAAGAAGAGTTACTAGAGGCTGAAGATTTTTCTCAAGGTGAAAGTATAGATAAGATTGTTGTGGTGAAGAAAGAGCGTACAATGTATTTGTATAGAGACAATAAAGTGATGAATACATTACCGGTTTCATTAGGTAAAAATCCTATAGGGACAAAACAGCAGCAAGGAGACAATAGGACACCAGAAGGTGAATTTTGGATCTCCAGAAAACTCTGTTCGCCTAGATATTATCGTTCTCTTTGTATCTCTTATCCTCGACCCGAAGATAAAGCCCGTGCTGCCAGAAGAGGTGTGAACCCAGGGGGAGCTGTTACACTTCATGGACAACCTACATGGAATGCAGATGGCAAAGGGGATAGTTATACACTATCCAAAAATTGGACGCAAGGGTGTGTCGCTGTGACAAATGCTGCAATGCAAGAGTTGTGGTATGCCGTGCGTGAAGGTGTACCTATTGTTATACGATAAGGGTAGAGTATGAGATATACGCAAAAGCAGATCGATAAATTTAATCGTCAAAAATACATCGTGGAACTAGAAAAAATCAGTAAAAATCTTTTTCGTATGTTCAGAGATGAGAATGTAGCTGCTGAGGATTTTGTAAAAAAATTTGCGCAACTAAAAAGTAAGTTTGATGAAAAAGAAGAGGTACAACTTGAATCGGAATTTCATCAACAACTTAAAGAGTATGTGTTCCGTCTTTATCGGCAAACATGTTTGGCTGAATCGTTTACAGATAAAGACTTTTCAGATATCAGAGAAGCGGAGATGAGCAATCTAAACAGGTTGCAGAAGCTGAAAAACGGCACATCTTATAAAAAAGACAAGCATAAATCAAAACGCCAAAATGAGGATTGGGGTTGATGCTTTGCGTGAAAGAAAAGCGATGAAACTGAGTATTTTCGGGATAGCAGTACTACTGTTTGTGGTTGGCTGCGGCGAGCCTACGTATTATGGGAAAGTAGACAATACCCCGTATGCGATACAAGAGTGTGTCAATGAATTGGCAAGAGGCACTGATATCGACCATGATGCCAAGATAGACAAGATCGTTGTCTATAAGAAAAAAAGAATGATGTATGCGTATAAAGATGGTAAAGTGGTTGAAAAATTTCGTATCTCTCTAGGTGCTAATGGTGGAGCCAATGCTGGGGACAAGGTAAAGGTAGGGGACTACAGAACTCCGGAAGGTACCTATAGTATTGTGAGAAAGAAATGTGATTCAAGACTGTATAGGTCTCTAATGATCTCTTATCCTAGCGAGGCTGATAAAGCAAGAGCAAGGGCAAGAGGTGTAGATCCGGGTGGATATATCACGATCCATGGACAACCTAAATGGAATGCGGATGGACGAGGCGATGAATATACCCTATCGCGTGATTGGACTGAGGGATGTGTGGCAGTCCGAAACCTTGCTATGGATAAACTTTGGGCTGCTGTTGAAAAGGGTGTAAAAATAGAAATACACGCATGATTCATTGTATAATATTAGATTATTTCAAATTATATGTCAATTTTAGCTTGGTTTGATGAATCTTATATTATGATATTGAATAATATTGGATAACCAAGGAGAAAAATTATGAAAAAAGTACTTATATCGGCATGTTTATCTATGTTCACAACGCTGCTTATGGCAGGGGGAGATACAAGCGAAACACTTGCACCTGTGGCTGAGATATCAACTAAGCCTTGTAAAACAAATAAAGTTTATGTTGAAGCAGATGCAGGCCTTATGTGGCAAGATGCGGCTTACACAGATGGAGAGGATGGTGCGTATAAGCGAGGGCATTCAGTAGGGAAAGCAGGTAAGTATAGACATGCGATGAATTACTGTCGTGCATTGAATTATGCTGGATATAATGATTGGAGATTGCCTACATCAATGGAGTTATCTCATGTACATAATCCACAAGGCAATCCATTTGCATACTATCGTGGTTCAGACTTTTGGTCATCTACACCTACTACGGAGAATAGATATTATGTGGTTTATGCTGCAGATGCAATGCAATATGCGAGAAAACCTAGTCAGTCTAATTATATTAGATGTGTCCGTTGTTTAGGTGAAGGGTATGTCTATTCTAGATCAGAAGATGTAAAATAGCTTTTTTAGAGGATTTTTATCTCTTCTATTAATGTAATATTAAACCTCTTTAAAACTTCACTTTTTGCCAAGTCTATAAGAGACTTGGCTTCTTCATACGTTCCACCCCCTAAATTAACCAAGAAATTGGCATGAACACTGCTCCATTGCATTTGACCTTTTCTTACACCTTTTAGTCCCACAGCCTCTATCAGACGTCCGGCATAATCACCTTCAGGGTTTTTAAACACTGAACCTGCACTGGGTTCAAGAGGTTGATTGGATCGTAGGTTGAGCAGCTCGTCTAGAAGTTTTTGGTTAAAACCATACTGTATCTCAAACTTTGCTTGGGTTGCAATACCTCCTAGTTTAGCAAAACGGTAGCCGTGTTCTATCTCTTGCGCTAATATCCATGTACCATTGATCTTTATAGAGTGTAAGATATTAAATATTTCATACTCTTTGACCCCTGCATTCATTGCAAGCATGCCACCCAGTGTACCGGGAAGTTTAGAACAAAACTCAAAACCGCCAATATCATGTTTTTTAGCATAAGAGACGATGCGACCTGTAGGCATTGCCGCACCAATAACCAACATATCTTCTTCTTGAATGATAGTAGCAAAATCTTTAGAGAGCATCATCAGTGGGGGAGGTGTAGGTGAGACAAGTAAGTTGTTCGCTCCTCCGATGAGGTATCTGTCTTGAGGTATGCTATCGCCTTCTTCTATCATCAGTACCTGTGTGGGCTGTCCCACCTTGATACTGGAGTATTTGGAGAAGTCTATGGTCTTAAAAAACATTTAGCTGTTCCGTAGGGCTTCGTACTCTTTTGGAATCAAATACGCTTCCGTTTTGATAGGGGTCTCCCATAAGCCATGTTGAAAACCTAACTCGTATAGTCTGTCGAGTGCTTTTATTTGAAGATCAGAGAGTTCGACAGATGCATCTGATGCATACATATCAAGGTATTTTTTAAGCATTTTATCTGAAATACGTACAAGGTTTTCTGCCTCAAGTTTGGCACAGAGTTCTTCTTTTCTGTCATTCGCCACTTTGACACCCTCAATGAGGATATTTTCTATATCGATAGCACGGTTTAGGGGTAGGCTTCTTCGTATCGCCATACCGCCAAGAGGCAGAGGCAGACCTTCCCCTGCCAATTCTACCCAAATATCCCACACTTCTTTTTCTACTTCCAGACTTGCATCAAAATCCAAGATGGATTCATGGATCAGTACGCCCGCATCCACCTTTCCTGAAACGACAGCCTCCTCAATTTCAAGGAAATCCATATAGACAGGTTTTGCATCTGGGTAATATATTCTGAAAAGCATGGCATTGGTCGTATATTTTCCAGAAAGCGCTACTTTAAAATTACGCTTCAGCTTTTTATCTTTACGGCGTATGAGCTTGGGTCCATACCCTTCTCCGAAACTTACTGCAGTACGAAGCAGTGCATACTCATCTTTGATGAGTGGGTACATACCAAAACTGATGGCAGACACATCATAAGTTCCTTTAAGTGCTTCCACATTGAGTGTTTCAATGTCTAGACCAATATTTTCAAACGTATAGCCTTTGGTATCTACCCAGCCAAATTTAATGGCAAAATACATAAAAATATCATCTGCATCTGGAGAATGGGCTAATTGTATAGGATTCATGGGCTAGTGTACTCTCTTTGTTAGGATAAATGTATTTTATCATTGTTTGTATTTGTGGCAACTTTTTAAAAAATTTTATAAAAAACATGTCAATTTGACATATTTTTGTATCTTGTATCAGAAACGTATTAGAATGGTGCTAGAATTCAACATTAAGGTTAAGGATATGACAATGGCAATGGATGCAAACAAGCAAAAAGCACTGGATATGGCGATCAAGCAGATCGATAAGACGTTTGGTAAAGGTACACTGATGAGACTGGGGGACAAAGAGTTTGAACCTATCGAATCTATCTCAACAGGTTCACTTGGTTTGGATATGGCTCTAGGTATCGGGGGTATACCTCAAGGGCGTATTATAGAGATCTATGGTCCTGAGTCCTCAGGTAAAACAACACTTGCACTTCAGACGATCGCTTCGGCACAGAAAAAAGAGATGGTCTGTGCATTCATCGATGCGGAACATGCACTCGATGTAGTTTATGCTAAGAACCTGGGCGTAGATACGGATAATCTTTTGGTGTCTCAGCCAGATTTTGGTGAGCAGGCACTGGATGTGCTTGAAACATTGGCAAGATCAGCAGCGGTTGACCTGATCATCGTTGACTCCGTTGCTGCACTTACTCCAAAAAGTGAGATAGAGGGAGATATGGGTGATTCTCATGTCGGACTGCAGGCAAGACTGATGTCACAAGCACTACGTAAACTCACTGCTATTCTACATAAAACGAATACAACGGTGATCTTCATTAACCAAATTCGTATGAAGATCGGTACGATGGGATACGGATCACCAGAAACAACGACAGGTGGTAACGCCTTGAAGTTCTACTGTTCTGTGAGAATTGACGTACGTCGTATCGCAACATTGAAACAGGGTGAATCTTCCATAGGTAACCGTGTCAAAGCAAAAGTAGTGAAAAATAAAGTCGCGCCTCCATTTAGACAAGCAGAGTTTGACATCATGTTTGGCGAGGGGATCTCTTTTGTAGGAGAACTCATTGATTATGGTGTGAAGATGGATATTGTAGATAAATCAGGTGCATGGTTCTCTTATGGTAGTGAGAAACTGGGTCAAGGTAAAGAAAATGCAAAGGTCACCATCAAAGAAAATCCTGAACTGATGGCAGAGCTGGAAGGCAAAATCAAAGAAGCGCTTGGTTTTGGTGAAGCACTGGCAGTAGATGAGAGTGAAATGACCGAAGATTAAAACATAATACCACCTAGACTAGAGCCTCAAATACTTCTGGAGGTTCTGGCATACTTTCATAGAAACGTATCAAAATCCAATAGACGCAGATAACTACACATTCCTACTTTTCAATTTTCTAAGGGCTCTTTATACCTTTTGCTCTGAGTTTTTTTAGCCTAGGAAGACCAAAACTTAACATAATGACACACTCTAGCTTTTAACGATGCTTTGATGGATTATACTTATTTAAGTATAGGGTAAAATTCGATAAAATAATAGATAAATGTAAAATACCAAATGTATATAAAGGATATAAATGATTTTTATCGATGAAGTCGTAGCAACAGAGGTGATGGATAGTAGAGGAAATCCTACAGTAAAAGCGACTGTAAGTTTGAGTGACGGAACAGTAGAGAGTGCAATCGTTCCTAGTGGAGCGAGCACAGGTAAACGTGAAGCGCTTGAGCTTCGTGACGGTGGTGACAGATACATGGGCAAAGGTGTACTTCAAGCCTGTGAAAATGTGAATGGTCCTATCTATGATGCTCTTGTGGGACTCAGCCCATTCAATCAAGCAGAAGTTGACCTTGTGATGAAAGAGGTAGATGGTACGGAAAATTATGGCAATATGGGTGCCAATGCGGTACTTGGTGTCTCTATGGCGGTAGCACGTGCCGCTGCAAAAAGCATGGGTATGCCACTTTACCGTTACCTTGGCGGTGCGAATGCTGTGGTCATGCCTGTACCAATGCTTAACATCATTAACGGTGGAGAACATGCGAACAACTCTGTAGACTTTCAAGAGTATATGGTCATGCCAGTAGGGTTTGATAGATTTTCAGAAGGGCTTAGAGCTTGTGCTGAAGTGTATCATAACCTGAAAAAGATCATTGATGGTATGGGTGAGAGTACAGCGGTTGGTGATGAAGGTGGTTTCGCTCCAAACCTTAAAAGCAATGAAGAGCCTATTCAAGTCATTATGCAAGCGATCGAAAAAGCAGGATATAAACCTGGAGAGCAGATCGCTATTGCTTTAGATGTCGCGGCATCTGAGCTTATCAATGAGGAGGGGCTTTATGTGCTTAAGTCGGAAAATAGAGAGATCACAAGTTCTGAACTGACGGCATATTATGCTGATATGTGTGCCAAGTACCCTATTGTTTCTATCGAAGATGGTTTAAGCGAAGATGATTGGGCAGGATGGAAAGAGTTGACGGAAGTACTTGGAGATAAAGTACAACTTGTAGGGGATGACCTTTTTGTTACCAATGTATCTATCTTGGCAGAGGGGATTGAAAAAGATATTGCAAACTCTATCTTGATCAAGCCAAATCAGATAGGAACTGTTTCTGAGACAATGCAAACAGTGCGTCTTGCGCAAAGAAGTGGCTATACGTGTGTGATGTCTCACCGCTCAGGAGAGAGTGAGGATACTTTTATCGCAGACTTTGCTGTTGCTTTGAATACCGGTGAGATCAAAACGGGATCAACTGCAAGAAGTGACAGAATCGCTAAATATAACAGATTACTTGAAATTGAAGCGGAACTCGGTCAGTTTGAGTATTTGGGTGCATCAATTTTTACAAAGTAAATGAAGGTATAATATATGGCAGATCTGAGAGAAGAAGGCAGTATAGCCGGACTGTCACTAAAAACTTTTTTAGTGACAGTCCTAGGTATTCTTCTCTTTGGCATCTATATTGGTATTTTGGTCTATGGGGAGAACTCACTAACTGTTTTGAATCAGTTAAAAGAGAAAAAACAAGGCTTGTCTCTTGAAGAGAAAATATTAAAAGTAGAAAATCAAAGACTTCAAAAAGAGTATTTTGAATTAAAACAGTTAGAACCTAAGGAGTAAGTATGAAAAAGTATCTATGGGCAGTAATGGCAGTATTATTTGTGAGTGCGAATGCATCCGGTTTTAGAGATATTGATATAGAGACACATTCATTTCTGTCTGATCTCAGAGAAGCGGGAGGGTCAGATGATGACTTTTTAGATGACGAGGAAGAAGAAGTAACAGAGAATGAAATGGATGCTCCTGAGGCTGTATTGGAAGAAGAAAAAAAGTCTGAAGATGACCATGCAGAGGCAATACGTCAAAAAGCGATGGATGACGCCAAGAAAAAAGAAGAGGCACAGAAGATAGAAGCTAAAAAGGAGGAAGAGACACTTTCCCAAAAAGAAAAAGAAGCACTATTAGCTGAGATCGCTGCTAAAGAAGAAGAGTTAAAAAAGGCAAAAGAACAAGCGGAACAAGAGCAACGCGAAGTTGAAGCGTATGAAAAAAAAAGAGCTGAAAAGCTTGCTCGAGAAGCACAAGAAAAAGCTGAATTAGCAAAAATAACAGCGGAAGCTAGAGCAACAGAAACAGCGTTAGCCAAAAAAGAAGCCGCTGCAAAAAAATATGAAAGTACTTCGACGCCTGCAGACATTGATCTTACTGCGGAAAGGAAAGCAGCAAAAGATGCAGCAGATAAGGAATACTGGGAAGCAGTGCAAGAGATGAATTCGGTTGAGAAAAAAGTGCAAAAAAAAGCGGAACTAGCAAAAACAGCATTAGAAGCTCAAACAAAGGCTGCAAAAAAATCTGAAAGTGCAGCGAAGAGTTTAGATATTGATCTTACTGCGGAAAAGAAAGCAGCAAAAGATGCAGCAGATAAGGCATACTGGGAAGCAGTACAAGAGATGAGAAAGACTGAGTAAGATTTTTTACACTTTCAACTCTTTTTCCTTATGTTTTTTATGTGCTTGTAAAGCTTTAATGATAGTCATAGAGATCAATATCTCAAAAATACTGGCTAAGATTAGCTGATAATATGTCAATAAGTCTAATAACTTTGTGTCATACCCAATGGTTGCAACCGCAACAAGCAGAGTCAATGGCATAGAGAGAGAAAGCGCTATAAGTAAAGCATCCTTCGAGCTACCACTAATCCCTCTTAATACAATCGCAGCAAATAATCTAGCAATAATCATTAATACTGTAATAAGCAGTGCTCCTGGAACAACTCCCTGCAGAGTAAGCGCCTTCAGGTCAAATGATGCTCCGACATGGATAAAGAATAGAGGCACCAAAAACCCAAAGCCTAGACTGGACATTTTTTTTTCAAGCTCTTTCTCATGATGGAAGAATGCAGATATCGCAATTCCCGCGATAAAGGCACCCAAGGCAAGCTCTAATTCTAATGACAACATGACTGCGATCATAATAAAAAATAGGGCCATAGATAGACGTATGTCCTGTGCAGAAGTGTCCAGTTTTGGCACCAAAGTGCTTTTGAGTTCAGGGTACCACCAAAAGAGCAGATTGAACATTCTATAGAGTATATAAATGACGAAGATAAACAGGAGCAAGTAACCGATCTTCAAAATAAGTTCTATAGGTGATCCTGTAGTAATGTAAGCATCAAAGACAGTCAGTGCTGCAATACTTAAGATCTCCCCCAGTACACCAGCGATAAAGGCTAAACGTATCCATGATTCTTCTTTTCCGTATACTTTAGATAAAGAAGCCAACAATCCTATGGATATAAGTGGCATAGAGATAATGACAATAGCATTCAGATCAAAAATAAAACCAAATATGATAGAAAAGACAACCATGAAGAATAAGAACAGTATAGATCTCTGTATCACTCTTTTAGGACTTTTTGTGATCTGTTTTAAATCGACTTCCATCCCAGCTAAAAACATGAGATAGAGAAATCCGACTTCTGCAATGAGGCTAAAGTATTGGTTGTGACCAACCAAACCAAGATAAGCAATAATAGACCCTAATATAATTTCCACAGGGGGGATAGGCAAACGTAAAAATTTGGCAACAAAAGGGCTCCCCCATATAAGCAGAGACAGGGTGAGTATCAGGACGATATTAGTGTGTATCACAGCTTGTTGCTACCTCGTAGCCAAGTCTATCGAGCATCGCCTTATCGCTGCTTGCTTCGATACCTTTGGTGGTCAAATAATTCCCTATAACCATAGCATTTGCACCAGATTCAAACATGAGATTTTCTTTTCCGTTAAACAGAAGTTCACGTCCGCCTGCCACCATAAGAAGTCTATCTTCTCCCAAAAGACTACGTGCCTTTTTGATGATATCTACAGCTTCATCCAGTTCTATGTTCCTTGTTTTGATAGGAAGTGCAGGGTTAGGATGATAAAAGTTAAGAGGCGTTGATTCTGGACTAAGAGATGCAATCGCGTTCAGAAGTGAGTCTCTGTCTTCTTTTGTCTCTCCCATTCCAAAAATCCCTCCAGAACATAGTGCTAAACCTACGGATTTTACATTTTCACAGGTCTCATAACGTTCACTCCAGGCATGTGTTGTACAAATATCTGCATAATAATTTTCAGAGGTTTCAAGGTTATGGTTATAGCTGTCAATACCATGCTGTTGCAGGTAGAGAAGCTGTTCTTTGTTGGCTGTACCATTACACGCGATAAGGTTGAGGTCTGTGACTTCAGCCTTGACTGCCTGTGCAGCACGTGCAACAAAATCAACTTTTTTATCATCGAGACCTTTGCCGGCAGTCACCAGACAGTACCCCAAAGCACCGTTGGCTTTTGCAGCTTTTGCTTCAGATACGATTTGTCCTATATCTTTGTAACTGTAACGTTCGATATCTGCATGATATCTCACACTTTGTGTACAGAATTTACAGTCCTCTTTGCAAGTACCGCTAAGAATGTTATTGATAGCACATAAAAATATTTGTTGTTTATGATTTGACATTATTTTGCCTCTTCTTTATGTTTACATTTAAAGCACTGATAGATATCACCGCTTTTGAGCGTTTTTTTACCCATAGTATAGCCACACTCCGGACAATTTTTATCTACAGGTTCAAAGTTGGCGATGAATTTACATTTCGGATAGTTCACACAACCAAAGAATTTACCTCTTTTCCCTTCTCTCTCTTGAAGCTTCCCTCCACATTCCGGACAGGGAACTGTGAGTTCTTTCGCAGGCTCAAGAGACTTTGCATTTTTACATTTTGGGTAAGCGGAACAGGCAAGGAATTTTCCTCTTTTCGAGTTTTTGATAACCATCATCGAACCACATTTTTCACACTTTTCGTCTGTCTCTTCAGGTCCCTCTACTTCTGTTCCATCCGTGTTTTTCGTGTATTTACATTTAGGGAAATTGCTACATGCGATAAATTCGCCATATCTCCCTTTACGCAAAAGAAGTTCAGAATCACATTTAGGACATTTTTCCCCTGTAGGGATGGCTACTTTAAGACTTTTTATATTTTTCTTACCCTCTTCTACCTTATGTAAAAAAGGGGTGTAGAATGCTTTGAGAACAGTTTGCCAGTCAGTGTTTCCTTCTGCTATTTCATCGAGCGTCTCTTCCATATTTGAAGTAAATCCGCTGTCTACGATCTCAGGGAAGTGTTTCTCAAGCATTTCTGTGACAGTAAAGGCTACTTCTGTGGGATGAATACGTTTTTTCTCTAACTCAATATACTTACGTGTTTGAAGTGTGGTCACAGTAGGTGCATAGGTACTTGGACGACCGATACCCAGTGACTCCAGCTTTTTGATGAGACTTGCTTCATTGTATCGTGCAGGAGGTTCTGTAAAATGTTGCTCTTGCTTGATGTTATCCAGACTTACTGCTTGACCTTTTTCGAGTTCCGGTAAAAGTTTGTCTTTATCGGTATATCCTGTGACTCTATAGAACCCATCAAAAAGAAGTTTTCTTCCGCTTGCTTTGAAGGTACATTTATCTCCCTTGAAGAGAAGTGTTTGTGATTCCATTTGTGCTTCTGTCATCTGACAGGCCAAGAAACGGTTGTAGATAAGTCTATAGAGTTTCAGCTCATCTACAGATAGATAGTCTGCAGCAGTCTTGCTGTCAAACTCGATCATAGTAGGGCGGATAGCCTCATGCGCTTCCTGCGCACCTTTTGATTTTGTTGCATAGTTTTTGGCTTTAGCCGGAAGATATTTGTCCCCGTAAGTGGTTTGGATGTATTCTCTTGCTGCTGTTACCGCTTCTTTTGCAAGATTCAGTGAGTCGGTTCTCATATAGGTAATGACACCCATGGTACCTTTGTCTGTTTTCACCCCTTCATAGAGCTTTTGTGCGACCATCATGGTTTTTTTAGGTGAAAATCCCAGTTGGGTAGAGGCTGTCTGCTGAAGGGTTGAAGTCATAAACGGTGGAGGTGTTTTGGTCTTTCTTTTCGTCTTTTCCAGTGACACTACAACAAAGGATTCACTTTTGGCCGAAGTAACGATCTCTGTGGCATCTGCTTCAGTTTTAACCGTCAGCTTCTCAATCTTGAGACCGTTATAATCATAGATAGAAGCTTCGATGTCTTTTTCAAAAAGTGCATCTATTGTCCAATACTCTTCAGGAACGAAGGCTTTGATTTCACGTTCTCTGTCTACAACCAGTTTCAATGTCGAACTTTGTACTCTACCGGCACTCAGCCCTTTTTGGATCTTACTGGCAAGCAGAGGTGAAAGTTTGTATCCTACGATACGGTCAAGCAGTCTTCTTGTCTGTTGTGCATCCACAGAGTCCATATCCACTTTACGCGGTGTTTCAAGCGCATGCTGTATAGCATTTTTGGTGATCTCATGAAAGACGATACGGGGAAGCTCAGTAGGCTCTTTCCCGATCGCCTTGGCGATATGATACCCAATAGCCTCACCTTCGCGGTCCTCATCCGTTGCGATAAAGACGGTTTCTGCTTCTTTGGAAAGTTTCTTTAACTCTTTGACCGTGGGGTTCGCATCTCTTGGGATGGAGTATTTAGGGATAAGATCACCGTTTTCGTCATCGACCGTAATGCCAAAAGTACTTTTTGGAAGGTCACGAATATGCCCTTTTGAGGCGATGACTTTATAGTCCTTATTTAAGAAACTGGTAATGGTACGTGCTTTAGCAGGTGATTCTACTATAATTAGGTTTTTCATATTTACTTACTTTATATAGATAAATTTTTGGCATTGTAACACAAAAGAGAGTAAAAGCAAGAGAAGAGTATTATTTTAAACAAGTATAATTGAGAAAACAAGTGATCAAGAAGGACTTCGATAGGTGTGTGCAATATTTGGGATCATCGGAACCTATGAGGAGGAAAAAGCCATAGAGGCTTTTGATGCATTGGCCCATCGGGGGATAGATGCAAAGTATACCTCTGTGAATGCGCATTGTTTTCTTGGCGTCCATAGGCTTGCCATTACAAATGTAACGAAAACACTCACACCCATATATAATCATGATGGGCTACAGATACTTTTCAATGGTGAAATTTACAATTATGAAGTCTTGGCGGTGGAACTTCAGCTTCACAAAGCAAGTGAGGTTGATGTCCTGTATGCTGCATACAGGAGATGGAGTGATGATTTTGTCACACATCTAAGGGGAATGTTCGCCATTGTGATCGTCGAAGAGGCACAGGTCAAGTTATTTCGTGACCCTTTTGGAAAGAAACCGGTCTATTATACGTTGGATGGACAAAAATTCATCTTTGCCAGTGAAATGAAAGCCATCCACTCCCTTGTTCCGTTTACATTTGACAGGCAGATAGTGACACAATATCTCTCTTTTCAAACTCCGCTTTCTCCCCATACCTTTGATAGGCATATTCATCAAGTAGATGCAGGGGAGATGGTAACGTTTACTGTAAATGAGGGGAGAGTGAAAAGGAAAAAGTATTATACGCCGTTCAGTGACGGCCAAACCATTTCGGCACAGGAGAAAGCAGAAGAGAAGCTGGAAAATGTGCTTTTGGAGTCTGTGGCAATGCGTTTGCCCAAAGAGGTAAAATTCGCCTGTCTTCTTTCTGGAGGTGTGGACTCTTCACTTATCTGCGCCATGGCATCTTTAACACAAAAGGTACATACCTTCAGTATAGGGTATGAAGGATATGAGAAGTATGATGAACGTCCTTTTGCCAAAGTAGTAGCGGAGCATATAAATTCCAACCATCATGAAGTGCTCTTCAGTAAAGTAGATTTTTTGCAAACCATAGAGGAGGTGATCTCCTCTATGGATGAACCTTTGGCCGATCCAGCCATGCTGCCTCTTTACCATCTGATGAAAGCCGTTCATAAAGAGGGGTTCAAGGTGGTGTTGACAGGAGATGGAAGTGACGAACTCTTCATGGGGTACAGAACCTATAAAGAGTTTTATGACCTTGAACAGGCCAAGGATCTGGAGTTCAAAGGGTGGTTGCACCACTACTTTAAATCACATTTTTCTATGCATAAAGAGTGGGAGTGGTACAAACGTATCTTTGAAGGGAGTACATTGTTCCGGTCGACCGCTGAGATATTCACCGACCTTCAGCAAAACAGGCTTTTACGCATGAATGTGAAGGATAACTGTTCTTTAGCAGCACTTGAGCCTTACAAAGAAGAGTTTGAACAGAGTAGCCGTGTCTCACCTATGGAGTGGTACAGCTTTTTAGATCTCAAAGTGATGCTGGGAAATGTCTTTTTGCGTAAGCTAGACCGCATGAGCATGGCACACAGTATAGAGGCAAGAAGTCCGTTTTTAGACAAAGAAGTGGTGGCTACAGCATTCTCCTGTACTCCTGATCTTCGTATGATGAAACCTTCCAAGGCATTGGTGAAAAATGTTGCTAGAAAGTATCTTCCCAAAGAGATCGTCGATCGCAATAAAAAAGGGTTTAACTATCCTTACATGGAGTGGTTGCAAGAGAGCGGAGAGTTAGAAGTCATTCATCGTATACAGAAAAAAATGAACCTTTTTCATGAAAGTGAACTTGAAATGTATTTGGAAAAAGGGAAACAGGGGATGTTCAAACAACATCTTTTTTCACTCTATATGTTATGTAAATGGTTGGAAAAGGTAAATCGTAGATCCTAGGTAATGGTATACTTATTACCTAGGGCTTTAATTATTTGTTTTTAAGGATTCTGGGGAGGGTGATACCTGTTTGACTCTGGTATTTCCCCGCTCTGTCACGATACGTTGTTTCGCACTGCTCATCTCCCTCTAAGAAGAGTACCTGTGCGATGCCTTCATTCGCGTAGATCTTTGCAGGAAGAGGTGTAGTGTTGGAGATCTCTATCGTGATATGCCCTTCAAATCCGGGCTCGAATGGTGTGACATTCACAATGATACCACAACGCGCATAGGTACTTTTTCCTAGACAGATAGCCAAAGTATCACTCGGCATTTTAAAGTACTCAACGGTTCTTGCAAGGGCAAAAGAGTTAGGAGGCACGATACAGACATCCCCTTTGAAGTCCACGACATTGTTTTCATTAAAGTCTTTTGGATCCACCACTTCAGCGTTGATGTTCGTAAAGATCTTAAATTCATCCGTAACTCGAATATCATAGCCGTATGAGCTTAGCCCGTAACTGACCACTCCTTCTCCTACCAGTCCTTCACAAAAAGGGGTTATCATCTCTTCGTTCAGTGATTTCTCGCGTATCCATTTATCGGATTTTAGTCCCATGTTCTTCCTTCGTTTATAAATAAGATGTTATCTGAGTATTTGTATATCAGCGTTTGTTTTGATCTTTTCAAAATAGTCTTTAAGCGCTTTATTTTGCTGTTGCTGTCTCCATTTTGCAGCAACGGCACCTTGGGCTGCTTCAAAAGGCATGTTTACCTTGCCTTTTTTGGAAAGAACCTTATAGCTTATATATCGGTCTCCTGCATTAAAAGGGCGCGTAAATGAACCATCTTGTGTTTGTAAAATGCTGCCAAGTAACGCAGGGTTTAGGTCTTTTGTCGACTTGGTCACAGAACGGCTTTTAATACCTTTGGTGTTTTTTGTTTGAAGAAATTTCTTCATGCTCTCTTCAGATGGTGCAGAGTATTCAATCAGATTGACAGAGGCAGGAATGGTAAATTCACCTTGGTGATTTTTGTAAAAAAGCTTGAGTTCGTCTTCACTTGGAGTGGGGATAGAACTGACCACATTTTGCTGAAAGAACTTCTCTTTTTTCATCGCCTCTTTGACACTTGAACGATAGTTATTCCATGTGGTCCCCTGTTCTTTCAGGATCTTTTGCATTTTAGGAACAGTAAGGTTGTTTTGTGCTGCAATCGCTGCTATTTTTTCATCGATGTCTGCCTCAGCGATCTGCACATCTTTCATTGCCGATTTTTGCAATCGGTCCTGGATAAGAAGATCAGTGGCTTGTTCCTTAGAAACCTGCATTTGTCTTTGTACTGCACGTATCTCTGCAGTGGTAATAGGCTCCCCCTCAACGATAATGGCAATAGCATCTACCATTTTAGCGTGTGAGAGTGTCAGTAAAGTAATAAATCCAAGTAGAACAAGTTTTTTCATAGATATCCGTTTCCCTAATAAGTTGGAAAATTATAACATAATCATGTAAATATTATATGAATTGTTTTGTTTAGGATATAATACTTTTTCATAGAGAATTGACACATCAATGTGGAATAACGTGGGCTTCATGGAGCATTTTAAAAAGATGTATATTTTATATAGGGGTATGGTTAAACCTGTTTAGATATAATTTTTTATATTACAAAATTAAATTTATATATGGAGAGTGTAGTGAGTAAAAAGAATTTTGCACTTATAGGAGCAGCAGGGTACATTGCCCCAAGGCATATGAAGGCTATTAAAGAAACAGGTAATAATCTTGTTGCGGCACTTGACCCCTATGACGGCATAGGTATTATAGACAGTCATTTTCCTGAGGCAGATTTCTTTACAGAGTTTGAACGTTTTGATAGATTTGTAGATAAATGGCGACGAAATACAGGTAAAAAAATAGATTATGTGTCAATCTGTTCTCCTAACTATTTACATGATTCCCATATACGATTTGCCCTCAAAAGTGGCGCGGATGCTATTTGTGAAAAACCGCTTGTACTAAACCCATGGAATATCGATCAATTAAAAATCATTGAAGAAGAAACCGGTCAAAAAGTTTATAATATACTACAGCTCAGACTGCATCCTTCCATCATCGCACTGAAAGAAAAGGTACAAAAAGAGTTGGCAGAGAACCCTGATAAAACCTATGATATTGATTTGACCTATCTGACTTCTAGAGGTAAATGGTATTTCATTTCATGGAAAGGGAATGAAGCAAAGTCAGGAGGGATCGCATCAAATATCGGTGTACACTTCTATGACATGTTGTGTTGGATCTTTGGTGATATTGAAGAGAATATCGTACATCTTAAAACAGCTGATACGAATGCAGGCTTTTTCAAATTGAAAAATGCTAATGTAAGATGGTTCTTGTCAGTCAATTATGACTATATCCCTGAAGAGGTAAAAGCACAGGGGCAGAGAACCTATAGAAGTATTACTGTAGATGGAGAAGAGATAGAATTCTCTGGAGGATTTACGGATCTCCATACAAGATCATATGAAGAGATACTTAAAGGTAATGGCTTTGGGCTGGATGAAGCTTATGGTTCTATCAACACTGTTTCAACCATACGAAATCTTGCCCCTGTAGGGCTTAAAGGTGAGTACCATCCCTTCTGTAAAAAGGTAATTGGCTAATGGCAGAATTTTTTGTCCATGAGAGTAGCTATGTTGATGAACATGTAAACATAGGAGATAATACCCGAATCTGGCACTTCTCGCATATTCTTTCACATACTACTATCGGTACAGACTGCTCGTTTGGACAAAACTGTGTAGTAGGGCCCAAAGTCACAGTAGGTAATGGTGTTAAAGTACAGAACAATGTTTCCCTCTATGAAGGAGTTGAAGTAGAGAATGATGTCTTTCTTGGGCCCTCTATGGTTTTTACCAATGTGATCAATCCAAGAGCCTTTATACAGAGAAAAGAAGAGTTTAAAAAGACACTCCTTAAAAAAGGATGTTCTATTGGAGCAAATGCAACCATTGTGTGTGGTATTACTATCGGTGAATATGCACTTATAGGTTCTGGTGCTGTGGTGAACAGAGATGTAAAACCTTATGCCCTTATGGTCGGGGTTCCTGCTAAACAGATAGGGTGGGTAGGTATTTCTGGAAATACATTGGTATTTCATAATAATACTGCAGAAGATGAATTCGCACAGTATGAAATAATCGAAGAAAATTTACAAGTGAGTAAAAAGTGAATATAGATTTCGCAAAACTACAATACCAGTACCAACTCTATAAAACTGAGATAGATGAGGCGATACAATCGGTACTAGATAAGTCAAACTATATTATGGGAGAAGAGATAACCCAACTTGAAACTTCTTTGCAAGAGTTTACGGGGGCAAAACATGCTATTACCTGCTCCTCAGGAACAGATGCTTTATTACTTGCCATGATGGCACTGGATATTCAGCCAGAGGATGAGATCATCACAACACCTTTTACTTTCATCGCTACATCAGAGACCATTGCTTTTTTAAAAGCAAAACCGGTCTTTGTGGATATAGATGAGAGAACCTATAATATAGATCCTTCTAAAATAGAAGAAAAGATTACACATAAAACCAAAGCGATCATCCCTGTTTCACTATATGGGCAACCAGCGGATATGGATGTTATTCAAGCCATAGCAGGTAAACATGGTCTTAAAGTCATCATCGATGGTGCGCAAAGTTTCGGAAGTACTTATAAAGGTAAGACAGACAGCAACTTAGGAGATATTTCAACGACAAGTTTTTTCCCGGCTAAACCACTTGGGTGCTTTGGTGACGGAGGTGCAGTCTTTACCAATGATGATACACTAGCAGAAAAGATGAAGTCACTAAGAGTACACGGGCAGTCCAAAAGATACCATCATCAGTATATCGGTATGGGTGGAAGAATGGATACCATTCAGGCAGCAGTACTGAATGTAAAGATCAAGTATTATGAAAAAGATCTTGCTTTGCGTCAAGAAGTTGCGAAGAGATATGCTAAAGCTTTAGAAGGTAAAAATATGATTTTACCTTTTGTGGAGAAAGATGTTACTTCAGCATGGGCACAGTATTCTGTACGGGTTCAGAATCGTGATGAAGTGCAAATAAAACTCAAAGAACACGGTATCCCTACAGCTGTGCATTATCCTATGCCTGTACATTTGCAGGAGTGTTTTGAGTATTTGGGATATAAAAAGGGTGACTTTCCTATATCTGAACAAGTTTCTAATGAGATTATGAGCTTACCTATGAATCCTTACTTGACAGATGAAGAAATAGTATATACTGTTAATAGCATATGATCAAAAAATTAAAACCAAAATCTGAATTCAGTAGAAATGTACTAACCCTTATGACAGGCACTACCATAGCACAAGCTATACCTATAGCTATAAGTCCAATACTTACGAGGATATATACGCCAGAAGACTTTGGAGTATTTGCATTGTTTATGGCAATTACTGGATTGTTTTCTGTTGTTGCAAGTGGACGATATGAACTTGCTTTGATGATTCCGAAAGAAGATGAAGATGCAATTAATATATTTGCACTAGGTATGACTATTGTTTTGTTCTTAGCATTGTTTCTTTTGACTTTAGTAGTTTTATTCAATAAGTCCTTAACAAGTATACTAAATAATGATGAGATTGGATATTGGCTTTATTTTGTACCTATAGCTTTATTTTTTACAGGGCTATTTAATATGCTCAGTTATTATAATAACAGAAAGAAAAATTATAAAAATATTGCAAATGCAACTATCATTAAATCTATTGTCTCGGCCATAATTCAACTCAGTATTGGGTTTGTAAAGGCTGGAGTTACTGGTTTAATAAGTGGACACATTGTTTCGACATTGTTTGCTAATACACGTTTGTTTAAAAATATTATTAAAGATAAAATACTGCTATCTAAAATATCTAAAAACAAAATGATAACTCTCACAAAACACTATAAAAACTTCCCAAAATATCAAGCGCCTCATGCGATGTTAAATACTTTTTCATCCAACATACCGATTTATATGTTTACCCCATTTTTTAATCTAACTGTTGTTGGATTTTATTCATTAAGTACAAGAATTGTATTTGCACCCATGATGATATTGGCAGGGGCAAGTGCAAAAGTATATAATCAAAAGGTTATGCAGATACATAATGAACATGGCAATAGTTATGGCTTTACTGTAAGACTGTTAAAATCTCTATTAAAAAAGATTAGTATACCATTTTTGATAATTATTGTTTTTGCCCCTGATATTTTTGCTTTTGTATTTGGTGAAGTGTGGAGAGAAGCAGGTGTCTATACACAGGTTTTATCTCCATGGTTGGGGATGGTTATTTTTACATCAACTATTTCTTTTATCCCAAGCTTGTTAAATTTACAAAGAAAAGCATTGTTTTTAGAAATAGTTTATACTATATTAAGAGTTATTGCTATAAGTATTGGATTGTATTATCAAAATGTTTTTATTGCGTTAATATGTTATTCCATAGTTGGATTTTTAATGTTAAACTATAATATATGGTGGATGCTTAGTTCACTAAAAAAGGTAAATTAATGGCTGGTCTATATGGTGTCATTTCGACTAAAAAACAAGATATAAAAGAAATATATACAAATTTTTTTAGCTCCACTTTAGATAATACAATAAATGAAGAGTTTAAATATAAAAATTTTATTTACGGGCGAAGTGTTATAGACAAATTTTTAAATGATAGAGTGTTGTATGAAGATGAGACTATCATTATAGGCTTTGAAGGGGTTTTTTATAACAAAGTAACTAAAAAAAGTTATGAAACAATTATTCAATGGTATCACAATGATGGCATAGATTTTGTTCAAAATATTCGAGGACAGTTTTGTGGGTTTATTTATGATAAAAATATAGATAAACTATATATTTTTAATGATTCTCTTTCAACAAAACCACTCTATATTTATAAAAATAATGATGTTTTTATGTTTGCTTCAGAATTAAAAGTAATTACAAAATTATTATCACAATTAAGTATTGAAAAAATTTGGGATCATGATGCTGTTTACTCGATGCTTACTGTTGGACATATGCTAAATGATTTAACATATGAAAAAAATACAAAAAAATTAAATTATGCAACTATTTTTGAAATAGATAAACATTTTAATATGGAAGAAAGACAATACTTTAATTTTTGTAAAAAAGAGAACTTTGATTTATCTAAAGAACAAATCATTGAGAAAATAGACGAGTTACTGATATCTAGCGTAAAAGAGTGTTGGGCAAAAGATGATGAATACAATTATAAACATTATACTTTTTTAAGTGGAGGCCTTGATAGTAGGGTAAATCTTTTTTTAGCAAAAGAGCAGGGATATATGGATGTTTTAACAATGACCTTTTCACAATCAGGAAGTAGCGATGAAAAAATAGCCCAAGAGATTGCTAGTAAAGAGGGCTTTAAACATTTTTTCTATGCTCTTGATAATGGTAAGTTTTTAGAGAAAGAGATAGAGAGATATATAGAAGCAAATGACGGTTTGACAATTTTTAATGGGGCAGCTGCTGGTTACGATTATTTGTCTTCAATAAATCACACTGACTTTGGTGCTTTGCATACAGGACAGATTGGTGATTTATTATTTGGCTCATATGTTAAAAAATATTTTACAGTTGATAATAGTGCTATAAGTGACCAAACACAACTTGTACAAGAGATAACATTTTTTGAAGACTATGCAATTAAGTACAAAAATAATTCTGAATTATTTGGCTATGAGCAGAGAGTAATTAATGGTACTTTAAATGGGGATAGAACAGCTACACATTTTACAGATATGCTTTCACCGTTTTATAATAGGAGTCTCATGGAATTTTGTTTGACAATACCAGATGTATTTAAAAAGGATGAAGCAATTTATTTAGATTGGTTTAATAACAAACATAAACAGATATCAAATTATAAATGGGATAGTGCAGGAGTAAAACCAAAAAGTATAATATTGGTGAAATATGCAAAACAATTCAAACGATATAAAAATGCTTTTTTAAGAAGAGTAGGATTAAAAGTTGATAATATGAATCCTTTTGATATGTGGTTAAGAAATAACAAAAAGATATTGAAAAATCTAGATGTTTTGTATTTTACTCATATTAATGATATTGAAGATATCAATTTACAAAAACTGCTAAAGAATATGTATAATTGTGATATCAAACATAACCATTATGGGAGTAATAATAAATTTTTAGTTATTACTGTATTGTTATCATATAAATTGCATATGAAAGGTTAAGTTTTGAACTTTGCAAAAAAAATACTGAATATATTAAACTTTAAATATTTAACTTTATTTTATAAAACTATAAAATTAAAAAAAGGCGTTACCATAGATTATCGATGCGAAATAGAACAAAAAAACAATATTTCCATTGGTAAGAGGAGTATATTATACAAATGTATTACTATTTATAAAAGTAAAGAAGGATATTTGAGGATAGGTGATTTTTCGCATATAGCACCATATGGGTATATTTTAATAGAAAAACAAAACTTGACTATAGGTAATAACGTTGCTATCGGACCAAATTGTTCTATATTTTGTAGTACAAACAGTATCCCTGAAAATAAAGGGATACTGTTTAAAGATAGTTACAATAAAGGGGATATTACTATTGGAAACAATGTGTTTATTGGTGCAAATTGTGTTATTTTGCCCAATACAATAATTGATGACAATGTTGTAATAGGTGCGAACTCTGTAGTTAAAGGAAAATTGAAAAGTGGGTTTATGTACGGTGGGAATGCGGCAAAAATGATAAAAAGAATATTTAATGACTAAAAAGCTCTTAGTTGTTGGAAACAGCAGTATACACATATTTAATTTTATAGAGCTGGTAAAAGATTATTTTGATGATGTGTTACTATTGACAGATAGAAAAAATGAGTCGTGGAATATAGATACAATAGAAGTGGATTTTGGATTAAGAATAAATGGTTTTAAAAACTATAAAAATTTAAAGAAAATAATTAATGATTTTAATCCAAGTACTGTACACATTCATCAAGTCAATATTCCAGCACTTTTAACACTTTTGGCACTAAAAGGCAATAATACACAGACAGTATTAACGGCATGGGGAAGTGATATTCTTTTAACACCTAAAAAAAGTATATTTTTAAAATGGATAGTAAAATATATACTAAATAGTGTTGATATTATTACTGCTGATTCAGATACTGTTTTATTGGAAGCAAATAAATTGACAAATAAAAAGTTAAATACTTATAACATAAATTTTGGTATTGAAATACCCTATTGTACAATGTATAAAGAAAATATTATTTATTCAAATAGACTGCATAAAGAATTATATAATATTGATAAAATTATCTTGTCTTTTCATAAATTTCTAAAACTAGATCCATCATGGAAATTAGTTATTGCAGGTAATGGAGAAGATAGTGGAAAATTAAAAAATTTAGTAAAAACTTTAAATATTACCAATAGTGTAGAATTCATTGGTTGGGTTGACACGAAGACAAATTTTGAATACTATTGTAAATCTAAGATATATGCATCAATACCTAATAGTGACTCTATATCTATTAGTCTTGTTGAATCTATAGCTTCCAATTGTATAGTTTTTGTATCAGATTTACCAGCAAATAGGGAAATTGTTACTTCAGATATAGGCTTTATAGTTAAGGACTTAGAAAATATAGACTTTGCATTATTTAAAACAATTAATAATCAATACTATCAAGATAGAAGAGATATTATAATTAAGCAATTTTCAAAAGAGCATAATAAATCTTTATATATAAGTTTATATGAGAATAGCAATCTTTAAATGGGCATTAAAATGAAAATACTCTATTTGTCCGATACTGATCTTGATGGAACGTCAGGCATAGCTCAAAAAGTTTTGATGCAAAGCAATCAATGGTCAAAGCAGGGACATAATGTATCACTGATCTCATTAGAATCTCTTTCTCTTTTCTCTCTTCAGGGAGAGAGGCTTACGGAACCAAAGATAGATATAAAAAGAAGAGGGTGGAAGATATATGTCCATCTTCTTTTAAGTACTTGGCGATTAAAAAAGATATTGAAAACGGTTGACTATGATATTGTTTATATGCGGTATCGGCTCTATTCTCCCTTCTTAAAAAGAACATTGGGAGATCACATTAGAATTGTAGAGATCAATACAGATGACATTAATGAGTATAAGTTTTCTTCTAAACTTTTATACTTGTACAATAAATTTTTTCGTAATCTTTTTTTACAACCTGTAGATGGATTTGTATGTGTAAGCCATGAATTACAAAAGAAGTTTGAGTATCTTGCTAAACCATCTATTGTCATTGCAAATGGTATCAATACAGATATGTATGCATTTGAACCATCAACAGGTAGCATAAGGCCTTCATTAGTATTCATCGGCTCACCCAATCAAAAATGGCATGGTGTAGATAAAATCATTTTTCTAGCTGAAAAGCTCATAGAATTTGATTTTCATATCATTGGTATGGATGGGAAGAATAGGCCTAATCTTTTTTTTCATGGGTATCTCTCTACTGATAAAGCAAAGCATTTTGTTAAAGATCAAGATATAGGCATTGGCACGCTTTCTTTGTATGAAAACAAAATGACTGAAGCCAGCCCACTAAAAACAAGACAATACTTCGCTCATGGACTTCCTGTCATCTATGCTTATGAGGATACGGATATCAGTGAAGAAGAACCATTTGTTTTGAAACTTCCAAATACAAAAACAAATATAGAAGAGCATATCAGGGAGATTAGACACTTTGTGCTATCTGCTCATCATAATAGTAAATTTAGACAACTTGCAAGAGACTTTGCGGAGAAGACGTTAGATGTGTCAGTAAAAGAGAATCAAAAAATTGAGTTTTTTGATATGATATTGCAAAGTAAGGACAAGTGGGAAGTATGAAAAAAAACCTTATTTTATTTACTGTGTCATATCCTTATGGGGATAAAGAACAGTTTTTGGAAACTGAAATTTTATATTTAGCTAAATATTTTGAAAATGTAACTGTCATTCCTACATTTATAAAGGGAGATAAGAGAGAAATTCCAGAAAATATAGTTGTAGATACAACGTTTGCATATCAAAACAATAACATAAAGTTTGCTTTTTACAGTTTGGTTACAAAATATACCTATAAAGAGATCATTGCTAATCTCAGTATAATACTTTCTTTAAAAAAGTTACAAAAACTGGCTTCTTTTACTGGTAGAGGTGTCGCACTTTTTAAACATCTGAAAGTCAATTATAGTACAGAAAATATTTTTTATTCATATTGGTTTAATGGGGCTGTTTTTGCTTCTTTTTTGTATGATCAAAAAGTTGCAAAAATCAACTATGTAACTCGAGTACATGGCAGTGATCTTTATCTTGAACAAAATGACGGGTATTTGCCTCTGAGACCAACAGTACTCAAAAATATTAAAAAAATTTTTCCTATTTCCAAAAATGGGTATGATTATCTAAGGCAGCATTATCAGATGGATTTATCAAAAATATCACTCTCTAGATTGGGAACAAGTGACCACAATATCACTACGAAAATGTCTCAGGATTCAAAGCATTTTCATATTGTAAGCTGCTCTCACCTGAGTCCAGTAAAGCGAACGGATTTAATGATCATGTCTTTATCAAATGTAGCACAAAAAAATCCAACAATCGCCTTTTTCTGGACACATATAGGTACTGGTGTAGAGTATCGCAAAATAAAAGCTTTTGCACACAAGATGCTTCCTGAAAATGTTACAGTAGATTTTCTTGGAAATTTAGACAACGCAGCTGTTTTTGATTTTTACAAAAATCATTTTGTTGATCTATTTATCAATACGAGTATTTCTGAAGGTATACCTGTGACATTTATGGAAGCAATGAGTTGCTCTATCCCTGTTATGGCATTAGATGTTGGCGGTATTTCAGAAATAGTGAACAATGATAATGGAATTTTGTTAGATAAAAAAGCGAGTTACGATACAATTGCAGAAGCATTACATCACATAGTAAATAATAAGACTTTATTGGCAGATAAGAAAAGCCATGCAAGAGATACTTGGGACCATTACTATAATGCTAATCATAATTATAGGGTTTTTGTTGAGGTATTATCTAGTTTTTCAGGAGGAAGATCATCAAAATAGTTACTATTATAGGGGCTAGACCGCAATTTATAAAAGCAGGAAGTATTAGCAGAGAGATTTCTAAATATAAAGAGATACAAGAAATCATAGTACATACTGGGCAACATTTTGATGCCAATATGAGTGATATATTTTTTGAAGAGATGAAGATACCAAAGCCTGATTATAATCTTGACATCAATGGTCTTGGTCATGGTGCGATGACAGGTCAAATGCTGGAGAAGATAGAAGAGGTTTTACTGCAAGAGAACCCTGACTGGGTACTAGTATATGGAGATACCAATTCTACATTGGCTGGGGCTTTAGCTGCATCAAAATTACATATAAAAGTGGCACATATAGAAGCAGGCTTAAGATCCTTTAATATGAAAATGCCTGAAGAAGTAAATAGAATATTGACAGATAGAGTGAGCAAGATACTCTTTTGTCCTACAGATACAGCTATAGAGAATCTGAAAAATGAAGGCTTTGAAAATTATGACTGTAAGATAGTGAAATCTGGCGATGTGATGCAAGACGGAGCGATATTTTATAAAAATCTTGCTGTTGAGCCAAATATTGAAATCAAGGATGACTTTGTACTTTGTACTATTCATAGAGCTGAAAATACAGATGATGAAAATAGACTAAAAAATATATTTGAGGCATTGGATGAAATTGCTAAAGAGAAACAAGTCATCTTGCCTCTACATCCAAGAACAAAAAAAATACTAGAAAATTTAAAATTAAACATTCAGAATTTGACAATTATTGACCCAGTAGGCTACCTGGAGATGGTATGGCTTATAGATCATTGTAGTTTAGTGATGACCGATAGCGGGGGGCTTCAGAAAGAGGCTTACTTCTTTAAGAAACCGTGTATAACTTTAAGAGATGAAACAGAGTGGGTGGAGTTAGTAGAGAATCGGTTTAATGTACTTGCCGGAGCTAATAAACAGAAAATACTCGATTTATATAAAAATTTTGAATTTTCTGATGATTTTGGTTTAGGTTTATATGGCAATGGTAATGCCAGTTATCATATTCTTCAAGAATTATTAAAAAGGTAAGTATTAGATGTATTTAATGGAACAGTTTTACAGAAAGATACTGAAAAAAGAACCACCATATTATGTTAAATATTCTCTGACAACTATCGTGTGGAAACCTATTCGTAAATATATCAATGTTGTTATTATCCCTAATACCCCTTTTTCAAATCTTCGCGTAATACTGTATCGAATGTTGGGATTTCAGATCGGCAATAATGTATTTATAGGAATGAAATGCTACCTTGATGACATTGATCCTCAAAAGACAATTATAGAGGATGATGTTGTTATTTCATATGGTTGTTATTTTGCTTGCCATGGAAAAGGACAGGGGCATACGGATATTATCATTAAGAGGGGAGCTTATCTTGGGATGAGATCTAATGTGGTATCAGGTAAAAATGGCATTACAATAGGTGAACATGCCGTTATTGCAGCAGGTTCTTTGGTCCATAAAAATGTTCCCTCCGATACAACAGTAGGTGGGGTTCCCATAAAAAAGATTGTATATGACAAATAAGTATGTAACAATCATCAATCAATATATCGGCTCTCCTTATCATGGAATGGAATATAGACATTATTATCTCGCCAAAAATTTGATGTCACAAGGGTATAAGGTGACTCTGGTGAGTGGATCATACTCACATCTTTTTTCTTCGCCTCCTAAAGTGACTAAGAGTGTTCTCAAAGAAACAATTGATGGAATAGAATATATATGGATTAGAATACCAGAATATAAATCATCAAAGTCTATAGGGCGCATATGGAATATGCTTTGCTTTACATGGAAATTACACTTTTTAAAAGCTGTTGTACCTTCTCATATTATTGTTTCTTCCCCCTCTCTCTTCCCTGTGAAGGTTGGTGCAAAATTAGCCAAAAAGTTTCATACAAAATTTTTATTTGAAGTTCGGGATATTTGGCCACAGACACTTGTGGAACTTTCAAGCTTGTCTTCTTCTCATCCACTCATAAAACTTATGGAACATTATGAAAAGTTTGCATATAAAAAAGCAGATAAAGTTATCTCATTGCTTCCTGCTGCGAAAGAGCATTTTGAAAAACAAGGTATGCAAAAAGATAAATTTGTGTATTTGCCAAATGGTATCGAAACAGAAGAACAAAAGAGTGTTTCTCTGTCTCAAGAGATCAGAGAAAAAATACCTACAGAAAAACTTATTATCGGATATAGTGGAACGATTGGGATAGCAAATAATCTTGACTACCTGATTGATGTTGCTGAGATTTTGAAAAAAAATGATGAAATACATTTCATGATTTTAGGTAACGGTGGGGAGAAAAAACGACTACAAGAACGCGTTAAGAGGTTATCTTTAAAAAATGTAACCTTTTTAGAAGCTATATCAAAAGAGGAAGTTACCAGTTTTTTAACATATATAGATGTTGCATTTATATCATTATTGCCTGAAAAGCTTTTTAAGTTTGGAGTCTCTCCTAATAAGGTTTTTGAGTATATGTATGCAAAAAAACCAATACTTTGGGCAATTGAAGCAGGGAATAATTTAGTAGAAGATGCTGAGTGTGGTTTAAGTGTTCCCTTGAATGATGTTATTGCATTAAAAGAGTCCATCTTGAGACTAAAAGAATCAGGAGAAGATGTTCTCAATGAATTAGGACAAAATGGATATAATTTTGTTAATATGCATCACAGCTATAAAATGTTGGCAGAGAAATTAATCAATATAATAGAGGAATAATAATGTTCAAAGAGAAAGAATTAGGCTATAAAGAACTAGGATTACTTATTTTAGTTGCATATGCATTTAGTTTTCTGGTAAGAATGATATGGGTATGGCAGTTTCAGGATAATCCAAACTTTTTTTGGAATGATCAGCTAATGATCAATACAAATGATGGTTACTTCTTCGCTTCGGCAGTTGAATATTTACTCAATGGAGCACATGCAGATAATCCTAGAGTACCTATTGCAATCGATAGTTATCCCGGGATGGTATATACAACATATTTTTTAACAAAATATACACCATTCTCATTAGAAACAGTGATACTTTATCTCCCTGCAGTCATATCAAGTTTGGTTGTTATTCCTTTGGTATTGACGGGGAAACTTATCAAATTACCATGGGTTGGTTTCTTCTCAGCACTTTTAGGTTCTATTGTATGGAGTTATTATAATCGTACGATGATAGGATATTATGACACGGATATGTTCTCTGCATTGTTGCAATTTACTGTTTTATATTTTTTCTTATTGACTATTTATGTCAAGGATGATAAAAACGTATTATGGCTAGCTTTTACATTATTAATTTACCCATACTTTTATCCTCAAGGGTTAAGTCTTATTTATGCTATTTTTATATTGTGGACACTATATCAGCTTGTTTTTCAAAGAGAGGAAAGAAATAGTTATTTATTTATTATAGTAGCTTCTGTAGCACTTTGGGCTGTTCCTGTATGGGTGAAAGTTGTTTTGATTATTTTGGCTTTTGCATTTTTAGAACAGATAAAAAGTAAAATAGATAATAAAAAGTTTTTTTACCTCACTTTACTTGCATTACTTGTATTCTTTTTCTTTGGTAATGTATTTTCCTTGATATGGGGGAAAGTAAGTATTTATTTAAATCGTGGCGTTGAAGAGAGCGGGTTACATTTTTATCAAGTGATACAAACAGTAAGAGAAGCGGGAAGTATTTCCTGGGAAACAGTCTCAAATAGAATTATTGGGCATCCTATTTTATTGGTATTGAGTCTTTTCGGTTATATTTTTTTGGTTATAAAATATAAGCCGTTTATTTTGGCTTTACCACTTATTGGTGTAGGTGTTTTTGCACATTGGGCGGGATTAAGATTCACTGTTTACGCTGTACCTGTTGCAGCATTTTCTGTTATATATCTTTTTTATATCTTATCTCAGTTTGTTGAGAACAAAAAAATGGCTTATGGGGTATTCATAGTATTATCGATATTGGCATTGCAACCCAATATTAAACATATTATAGGGTATAAGGTTCCTACAGTTTTAAATACTCAAGAAGTAAAAGATTTAGATGCCCTCAATAAAATAGCAAATTCTAAAGATTACACGCTAAGCTGGTGGGACTACGGATATCCTATTTGGTTTTACTCTGATACTTCTAGTTTAATTGATGGGGCGAAACATCATAATGATAATTTTATTATCTCTAAAATTATGCAAACATCTTCTCCGGAACTTGTTGCCAATTTAAGTCGTTTAGCTGTAGAGACATATGTGGATTCTAATTACTCTACTATTACGAATATCATGTTTAAGAACAAACAAAAAGATCAGCTTGATCCTAATCTTTTTTTGTCGGAACTAGAAGATTCAAACTATAAACTTCCTAAAAAAACAAGAGATATCTATCTCTATCTCCCTTATCGAATGCTAAATATTTTCCCTACTGTGGCAGTTTTTGGGAATTTGGATTTAACTACTGGGCAGGAAGAGAGAAAAATTGCTTTTTATCCTACACAAGCTATGAGTAATAAAAATGGGATGGTAACTTTTAGTAATGGCATTTTGTTTGATACAAAAAAAGGTATGATCAGATTAGGACAACAAGAAAAAACTGTGAAACATTTTATAGTGACAAAAAATACTAAAGAAGGGAAAGTCCAACTGCAGTCTCAGCTTTATCATGCTGAGGGTGACTATACTATTGTTTATATGCAAAGTTATGGGCGGTTTATTGTAATGGACAATGAAACATTTAACTCGACCTATGTACAGATGTTTATGTTAGAGAAGTATGATAGTAATCTTTTTGAGCTTGTCGTCTCATCACCTTATAGCAAAATTTATAAACTCAAAAAATAGATGTTAAGCAGAGTAGAAAAAATTCAAAAAAGAGTTTTTGATCTTCTGTTGTCTATTATTGGGATTGTTTTGACATGGTGGATTATATTGTTAGCATGGATGATTGCCAGTATCGAGACTAGAGGTAATGGCATGTTTTCACAAAAACGCGTAGGAAAAAAGGGAAAGCTGTTTAGGGTTTTTAAAATAAAGACGATGAAAGATATCCCCGGTATAAATACAACTGTAACCACCAATAGAGATGCTCGTATCACAACAAGTGGCGCCTTTTTCCGGAAAACCAAGATAGATGAGCTTCCTCAACTTTTTAATGTACTTTTGGGCACGATGAGTTTTGTAGGGGCACGACCAGACGTACCTGGTTTTGCAGACCAACTAGAAGGTGAGGATAGAGTGATATTGGAATTGGCACCGGGCATCACAGGACCATCTTCGCTGAGATATAAAGATGAAGAAGCACTTTTGGCTAAACAAAAAGACCCGGAAAAATATAATAAAGAAGTGATTTGGCCAGATAAGGTTCAGATAAATAAAGCCTATATTAAAGATTGGTCACTCAAAAAAGATGTAGAATATATAATAAAAACAATTATAGGATAACCTATGGATAGAATTTTTCTTTCTCCACCACACATGAGTGGTAAAGAACAGCAGTATATATCTGAAGTGTTTGAGAGTAACTATATTGCTCCACTCGGAGAGTTTGTGAACCGTTTTGAAAGCAGTATCTGTAACTGTACAGGCACCAAACATGCACTAGCTCTCTCTTGCGCGACTGCAGGGTTACATTTGGCTTTGTGTGTATTGGGTGTAGAAAATGGAGACTATGTGTTGGCTTCTAGTTTTACGTTCATCGGTTCTGTGAATGCTATTTTGTATCAGAATGCAAAGCCTATATTTGTAGATAGTGATGAGAGCTGGAATATCTCACCCAAACTTCTAAAAGAAGCGATTCAGAAGTCACCCAGAAAACCTAAAGCACTTATTATTACCCACCTCTATGGACAGTTGTGTAAACTGGATGAAATTATTACTATCTGTAAAGAGGAGGGTATCTTTCTGATAGAAGATGCCGCAGAATCTTTGGGTGCGAGTTATCAAGGTAAACAGAGTGGTACGTTTGGCGATATGGGAGTATATAGTTTTAACGGTAATAAAATCCTCACTACTTCTGGTGGAGGTATGCTGGTGAGTGACAATGAAGAGTGGGTAGCCAAAGCACAGTTCCTTTCTACACAAGCTAAAGAGAATTTTTTGCATTATGAGCATAAAGAGGTTGGATACAATTATCGTATGTCAAATATTTTAGCCGCCATTGGTGTGGCACAAATGGAAGTGTTAGATGAACGTGTGAATAGAAGACGAGAGATATTCGACCTCTATCAAAAAGTACTTGGCACATATGAAGAGATACAATTTATGCCAGAGATTGAAGGCAGTAGAGGAAACCGCTGGTTAAGTACTTTGACATTAAAAAAAACTGACCCTAAAAAGATCATCACTGTATTGGAAGAAGCCAATATAGAAAGTCGTCCACTTTGGAAACCGATGCACATGCAGCCACTGTTTTCTGATGCGATGGCCATAGAGGATGGGACATCACAAACATTTTTTGAACAAGGAATCTGTCTGCCAAGTGGGAGTAGCATGAGTGATGAAGATGTTATGAGGGTTTGTGATGCAATTAAAAAGGCGATAAAATGAAAGGCTTGTTTCGCCCAACATCATTAAAAAGAATGGTCTTTTTCCTTATTGCAGATCTCATTCTTTCAGGGGTCACGCTTTATCTTGCATATTTATTGCGCTTCAATTTTCAGATACCAGAAGAATTTTTAGATTCTTTTTGGCTGACCTATGGTGTGATTACAGGGGCAAAGGTCTTTTTTCTTTTTATGCTTAAAAACTATTTTATTATTTGGAGATTTTTTAGTTTTTATGATGCAAGAAATATATTTAAAGCACATATATTGGCGTATATGTTTTTTATCGTCATTTATTTGGTTTTTAAAGAATATTTTACTCCGTTCCCCCGTAGTGTTATTATAATAGATTTCTTTTTGTCTCTTATTTTTATAGGTGGGTTAAGGGGAGTGAAACGTTTCATTACTGAGGGACGTAGACAGTATTCGATGAAACCGACTCTTATTATTGGTGTAAACAGTAAGACAAATACGATTATTCAGAGTGCTTTAAAAGAAGAGATAGATTATTATCCCGCTGCTATTATTTCCACTGAAGAAGATGAAAAAATGGCAGATGGATATATCAATAATGTAAAAGTTTTTGATATGTCTGCACTGACAACAATCATAGAGAAAAAGAACATTTCAGCAGCGATCCTTACTGAGAAATTAGCACAAAATGAACTTAAACACTTGGTTGACAGATTAAACAAGGCTGGAGTAACTGAGATCAAACAGGTTAAGATCTTAGGTTCAGAGCACGAAAAGCTTGAAAATCTTTCGATTGAAGATCTATTAGCACGTCACCCCAAAGATCTTGATCTTGATACGATCTCCTCTTTTGTGAAAGATAAATCTATTCTTATCACAGGAGCCGGAGGGAGCATAGGCTCAGAGATAGCCAGACAGTGTCAGAAGTTTGAAGCTTCATCCCTCATTTTGGTAGACAACAGTGAATACAATCTCTATCAGATAGGGGAACAGATAGAAAATGCCAAACTGAAACTGTTGAGTGTTACAGATAAAAAGAATTTAGAGGCTGTTTTTAAAGAAGCCAAACCACAGATAGTGATACATGCAGCAGCCTATAAGCATGTACCTATCTGTGAAGAGAACCAGGAGATGGCTGTCTTGAACAATGTGTTAGGTAGTAAAAATGTCATAGATCTAAGTATAGAAAATGGTGTAGAAAAGGTAGTGGTCATCTCCACCGATAAAGCGGTACGCCCAACCAATGTCATGGGCGCTACCAAGAGAGTGACAGAACTCTATGCCAATAATGTTGATGCAAAAGGAACCGAAATAGTAGCGGTGCGCTTTGGGAATGTATTGGGCTCAAGCGGCTCGGTCATTCCCAAGTTTAAACAGCAAATAGAAGCAGGTGGTCCTGTGACAGTAACACATCCTGATATTACGCGTTATTTCATGCTGATATCTGAAGCATGCCAGTTGGTATTGCAAACGGCTGCGATAGCCAAAGGGGGTGAACTGTTTATATTGGATATGGGAGAAGCTGTCAAAATTGCAGAATTGGCACAGCAGATGATACGGCTTTATGGCAAAGAGGATGAAGTGGAAATTGCTTTTACAGGATTGCGTCCTGGAGAGAAGCTTTATGAAGAGTTACTACTGGATGAAAGTGAACAAGAAACTCAATATAGTTCGATTTTTATTTCAAAACCTACGCAGTATGAGATCTCAAAACTGACTCAGGATATTGAGGTATTACTGGAAGCAGAAGATAAGGTGAAGGCACTTCAAAAGATTGTCCCGGAGTATATCAGAAATATTCATATATAATATTTTTAGTTATAATTTAACATAACTAAAAATAAACTTATAAAAGGGACTACATGTATAAGAAAATAATAGCGGGATTTTTAATTTTTGCTACATCGGCACTGTTTGGAATGAGTCTGAATCAGCTTAACAGCGCATCTAAAGAAGAGTTGATGGAAGTCAAAGGTATTGGTGCCGCTAAGGCAGCAGCAATTATAGCAGAGAGGGAAAAGAGTGCATTTACCTCATTTGATGATTTTCAAAGAGTCAAAGGAATTGGAGCAAAGGCTGCGTTAAATGTGAAAGAGTATGTCAAGTAAGCCTCTGAGATAAAAGAAAAGATATTTCAAACATTGAGAAAATATAAATGATCAGGTAAAAGAGCTTCAGCTCTTTGGCTTGTCCCTATTTAACACTATAATCCGCTTTAACCACATTTTCGCTACAATTCACTAATTTATTTTTAGACTTTATTTAAGGCATTATCATGACAGTTACACGTTTTGCACCTTCTCCTACAGGTTATCTTCACATCGGTGGGCTTAGAACAGCACTCTTTTCCTGGCTTACAGCACAGCATAACAGAGGTCAGTTTTTACTTCGTATAGAAGATACCGATATGGCACGTAATTCCGAAGAAGCGACAGAAGCGATACTCAAAGCATTTGAATGGGTAGGGATGAGTCATGATGGTGATGTGGTGTATCAGTCCAAAAGATTTGATCTTTATAAAAAATACATTGATCAGCTCCTTGAAGAGGGCAAGGCCTATAAGTGCTATATGAGTAAAGAGGAGCTTGATGCATTACGTGAAGAGCAGATGGCAAAAAAAGAGCGAACACGTTATGATGGACGCTATCGTGACTTTACCGGTACGCCACCAGAAGGTGTTGAACCGGTTATCCGCATCAAAGCACCTCAAGAAGGGACGATCTCTTTTGTGGATGGAGTGAAAGGTGAGATGAACATAGCCGCATCTGAAGTAGATGACTTTGTGATTGCTAGAGCAGATGGCGCACCCACATATAATTTTGTCGTTGCCATAGATGATGCATTGATGGGCTTGACAGATGTGATCCGTGGGGATGACCACCTCTACAATACTCCGAAGCAGATCGTTGTTTATAATGCACTTGGATTTCCAATTCCTAGATTTAATCATGTTGCGATGATCAACAATGAACAGGGCAAAAAACTCTCTAAAAGAGATGGGGCTACGGATGTCATGGAATATAAAGCAATGGGGTATCTTCCTGAAGCACTTTTGAACTTTTTGGTACGCCTTGGCTGGAGTCACGGAGACCAGGAGATCTTCAGCCTGGAGGAAATGATAGCGTTGTTTGATCCTAAAAATATTAACAAGAGTTCATCCAACTATAATCTGGATAAACTGCTTTGGTTGAATGCGCACTATATTAAAAATACGCCAAATGATGAGCTTGCAGTGCTGCTTAAAGATTTTGGTGTGGATATCCATGGCCACGATAAGTTGGAATTGCTCCTTGATGCAACAAAAGAAAGAGGGAAAACACTGGTAGATCTTGCAGAGCAGATCAATCTTATACTTACGACACCTGCTCAGTATGATGAAAAGGCTTCCAAAAAAGCGTTTAAAGGTGAAGCCAAAGAGATCTTGAATGATTTTGCTTCAATGTTAAAAAACTGGGATAAAACATTGCACCTTCCTTGTGATTACCATGAAGTGATGGAAAAACTTGTTGAGACAAAAGAGATAGGTTTTGGGAAGATTGGTATGCCACTTCGTGTGAGTCTACTTGGTTCCATGACAGGGTCCGGGCTTGATGAGATCATGGCTATTTTAGGTGTGGACGAAACGGTAGCGCGCATCGAAAAAGCGATTGCAACGATAGAGTAACGCTTATTTGTCACCTCCGTATCAAGTACGAGGATGACGGACTTTTTTGCTTTTCTTTAAAAACAACTTCAAAGATTTCTTCGCTTTATCATCCATCTTATAGTGGATATGACTCAAATACCACGTAAGTTGCTTAGGGGTAATATCTCTTTTTTTTGCTTCTTTTTTGAGGATGTATTGTGGGATCTTTACTTTGGTTTGTGCAAATGTACGGGCCAGTTTTTGTATAGCTTCGTCATGTTTATTATAACAGAGTCTGGCAAACACAAAAGGAAGACCTGTCTCTTTGTACCAAGCTTCAGCCAAGTCAATACCTTCTCCCTCATGGAGATAATGTTTGAGTGCAGCATCTCCTATAAGTACTTTTCCTTTAAGTCCTAACACACGTGCAAGTTGATTGGAAGTGGCTGATGCCGGATCCATTTCATTTTCTCCTTCTAAAAGTAAAACACTATAGACTTTTTGATCTGCGATGATACCTAAATCCGTACATTTACAGTTCACTGAGGCGACAGAAGAGATAAATGCGGCATTGACTTCTCTTCTTTGTAGTGCTTTATTGATCTGTGAAGGTACAGCACGTTTGTAGCGAAAGGTCATTTTAGAGGCATTGTTAGAGATATAGCGTTTTAAGAACACTTGAAAAGGTAGAAGATTAAGATAGCTGATAGACCCAAATAACACAGTGCAAAGCTCCTCTCAAAATCCTGTTTAAGCGTAATTATAGCAAACAACTTTTATAATCGCGTCATTATTGGGGATGAAATAACCCTTATTTTGAAAGAGTAATTTATGGTAAAAGTAGAATTTTTAGGTCCCATCGGTAAAGCACCGATGGAGATGGAAGCTTCGACATTGGCAGATGTCTCCGCGCAACTCAAAGAAGATGATAGTTTGATCAAATGGCTAGATAAATGTGCAGTAGCACTCAATGATACGATGGTGAACGATCTAGCAACTGAACTTAAAGATGGTGACAGGATATCTATCTTGCCTCCTGTGTGTGGTGGATAAGTCGTGGAACTCTACCATGGACCGTTAGATACCAAAGAGATCTTTGGTCGTTGGCTTGATGAGCAGGCAGAGTCAAATTATGGTGCCTATATCCCTTTTGTGGGAACGATACGTGCTGAAGACGATATAGAAGCACTGAGTTTTGATATCTATGAACCGATACTGCAAAAATGGTTTGATGCGTGGCAGGAGAAAGCTGCTGCTCTAGGGGCAGTGGTAAAAATGGCACACTCCATTGGAGATGTTCCCGTACATACTTCTTCTTATATCTCTGCTGTATTTTCTCCTAAACGTAGAGTGGCATTGGAGCTTATTGATGAATTTGTGGAAGATTTTAAAGCCAATGCCCCTATATGGAAGTATGATGTGAAAAAAGGTGAACGCATTTACGCAGCAGACAGAAGTACTCCGATGAACGGCTCAGGTTTATTAAGTTAAAGGAACCCAGCTTTTTGACAATAATTGTCTCACGCGACTTGTCGCATAATGAATAAGGAAAACAACAATGGCATTTATGCATTTTGATGAATCACTCCAGATGATACAAGATCTTAGGATAAAGAATTATAAAACAAAAAAACTTTATTTGGTAGATGCACGGGGGTATGTACTGGCTGAAGATATTGTGGCAGACCATAACTCTCCGGAGTTCCCTACCTCTGCGATGGATGGCTATGCTATTATTCATGAAGATATGACACTGGGAACGCTCAAAGTGGGAAGTATCAATCCTGCAGGTTCTGCACTCAAAGAAGAAGTGATAGGCGGTACATGCATCAAGACTTTTACAGGTTCACTGATGCCACATGGTGCTGATACACTTATTCCTATAGAAAATGTAGAAGTGGATGGTGATGAGATCATCATTAAAGAAGAGGTACCCCAAGGGTTTGCTGTACGTGAAGTAGGGGAGAACTATGAAAAAGGGCAAATGCTTATTCCTAAAGGAACTAAAATAGACTTCCCTCAAATAGGTGTCATGGCCAGTTTAAACATCGAAAATGTGCTTGTCTATGAGAAGCCAACCGTAGCTATTCTATCGACAGGTTCAGAATTACTGGAATTAGGGGAAGAACAAACCAACGATTCTCAGATAAGAAGTTCCAATAATTATATCCTTGAAGCAATAGTCAATAAGTATGATGGTGTACCTATGCAACTGGGATGCATCAAAGATGATAAAGAAACCATCACTAAAGAAATTTCTGCTGCCTTAGAAAAATCTGATATTGTTGTGACGACAGGCGGAGTGAGTGTCGGCGACTTTGACTTTGTGAAAGATGTTATTTATGAAATTGGTTGTGATGTAGTGTTTAAGGGTGTACGTGTAAAACCTGGACAGCATATCATGGTAGCACGCAAGGATGATAAGTTTATTATCGGGCTTCCGGGATTTGCTTATTCTTCTACTGTGACGGCATTACTTTACTTGGTCCCACTGATAGAAAAACTGCAACAGGGAAAATCTTCTCTGAGAAAAGTAAAAGCCAAGCTTAAAGAGCCATTTCTAAAACGTGCCAAAAAAGCAGAGTTTACAGCTTGTAATGTAAATCTTATGCAAGGGGAGTACTATGTTGACTTTAAAGACAAAAAAGTAGGTTCCTCGGCTATCCTTACGAATATGCTTGGGGATGTAGCCCTTCTAGTTACTTCAGAAGATGATACTTCCAAAGCCGTTGGAGATGAAGTCACTGTTTTGCTTCTTGGTTAAAGCGTCTTCCCTTGACTAAAGTGAGAGAATAGATTCTCTTGCTTTTAAAAACATAGCAAATTCGGCTGCTGTGGTACATCCCATTTTGATCGCATAACTTAACAATTCTTTATTTTTTGAGTAGATCATTTTCAATCCTTTGTTTTTAAATATGTCAAATTGTATAAATAAATAGTAAAATAATTAAAAAATATGTCAAATTGTCATACTTTTAAGAAAAATACCCTATAATTTGTCATATATATAATAAAAAAGGAGTTAAAATGTTAGTACTTAGTGAAATTATCGAGAAGTTAAAAGATGTACTCTCAGAGAGTACCATAGGGAAAAAAGTGTTTGACAAAGATGTGGCTACTGCACTGAATATTCCCCAGGCAACGTTTGCAACGATGAAAAAAAGAAACTCCATTCCTTATGAAGAGATACTGGAGTTTTGTGCGCTTAAGAAGATCTCTGTGAACTGGCTCTTTTTTGACCAAGCCGTTGATATGCTCAAAGAGGAGACAGAGAAGTTTTTTCAGGTACGGTATTTTTCTGATATCCGAGCAAGTGCAGGTGGGGGTGCTTATGGATTTGATGAAGATTTTGAGACGATATCCATAGATGAAAAAATTATGCACAATATGGTTGGACTAGGGAACACAGAACTGGAAGCTATTCATGTCGATGGTGAATCTATGGAGCCAACTTTACAGGATGGCAGCATTGTTTTCATCGATAGAACAGAAACCAATATCAATAAAAATGGCATATTCATTGCATCAACTACGGGAGGATTGTTCATCAAACGTATCCAGCAGCGTGCAGATGGTATGATAGAGCTTATTTCTGATAACAGTATGTACCCACCACAAGCGGTTGCTTCTGATGAAGTAACGATTGTAGGTAAGGTTGTTGGTAATATCGAAAGTTTATAGTTTTCGATATTGCAAAGCAATAAAGAGCAGCCTGTTGCAAGAGCCTACTGCTAACTATCAACTAAATTGCAGTGCAAGTGAGGCACTAAATGCCGAGTTGTAAGTAGTCTCAGCGATAAGCGTAACTTTTAGGACTTTGTTCAAAAAGTGTCCTTTATGATGAAGTCTATAGGCTATTCGCACACTCCACACATCGTACACTCTCAGGACGTATGCGCATGCGCCCTATACCTATGGGTTCTTCACACTCGATACAGATACCAAACATAGGTTTGTCTATGCGTGATAGGGCATTGGTAAGTCTTGTTAAGCGCAATTTTGATTCATCCAATATTTTGTTATTGACATGCTGTTCTCCCATAGCCTCTAGACGGGTCAGTCTCCCTAGTGAACAGTCAGGAGAGATGGGTTGTACTTTTTCTTGAAGCATCTTTATCTGCTCTTTAAGGATTTTGATATGGGTCTCTATCGTTTCTTGTAGGTCACTTTTCTCTTCTTTTGTCATTTCTGGCCACTTTATGCTATATTGAGATTATTATACACGAAATGGAACAAAATGGGTAACAGTAAAATAGAGTACAGTGTGATACGCAATGCTACATATTAAAAAAACCGTATTTTTTGTAGTGACATTGAGTTTTCTGTGGGCAGAACATAACCATACAAATGCACTCATTCAAGAAGACTCTCCTTATCTGCAGCAACATGCGCATAACCCTGTCAACTGGTATCCTTGGGGGAAGGAAGCGTTGGATAAGGCAAGAAAAGAAAATAAAATGATCTTTCTCTCTATAGGGTACAGTACCTGTCACTGGTGCCATGTGATGGAGGAAGAGAGCTTTACCTCCGATGCCGTGGCTGTATTGCTCAATGAGAGTTATGTATCCATTAAAGTAGACAGAGAAGAACTCTCTCAACTGGATAAAAAGTATCAAAGGCTTTATATGTCCGTACATGGGAAAAGAGGAGGATGGCCTTTGAGTGTTTTTATGTCCCCTGAAGCAGAAGTCTTTCATGTGGCTACCTATATTCCTAGAGACGGGTATGGTTCCATGGGTCTGATGAGTCTACTGCCATCCTTTACGAGACTGCAAAAAGAGAAGGCTGGGCAATTTCAGTTATTGGTTGAACAGCACAAACAAGCAGCATTAAGAGGGAACACCAAAGCACAGCTAAATGAGAAGTTGAATGCAGACGTGATGGATAAAGCAGTCCGGGAGATCACTACAGAGTTTGATCCACAGAATGGAGGATTCGCTTTAAGGCCAAAGTTCCCCGAAGCATCCAAACTGGCTCTTTTGATAGATATCTATCAGTTAAGCGGGAACAAAAAAGCATTCTATATGGCACAGCTGACACTTAGGAAAATGGCTGAGGGAGGTATCTATGACCAGATAGGCGGAGGATTTTTCCGTTATACCACGGACAGGCATTGGCAGATGCCTCATTTTGAGAAGATGCTTTATACCAATGCAGAACTACTTCCTGTCTATGTACGTATGTATGAACTTACTACGGATCCCCTGTATCAAAAAATCGTCTATGAGACCATTGCACAAATGGAAAAGCATTTTATGCAAGAAGGTCTCTATCTTACTGCCAGTGATGCGGACAGTAATGGAGAGGAGGGAGGGTATTTTATCTATGAGTATGCAGAAGTAAAAAAATACCTATTGACTCAAGGATGGGATCCCCGAGAGATAGAAGAGGTCTTGGCATACCTGGGGATAGAAGAAGACGGAAATATAGATGGAGATTTTTCCCATACACATATTACCGGTGACAAGGTGCCTTTGAGGCTGGAAGAAGTGAAAACATATTTAAGAGAGGTCCGCAGTAAAAGAACTTTCCCTTTTATAGACAGCAAGGTCATCACGGCATGGAATGCGATGATGATCAAAGCACTTTTTGTCGCGTCAAGGCTTGATAGACAGTATCTGACTTTGGCTGAGCAGCGTTTAGATGCGCTTCTAAAAAAGATGAGCCCCCAAGGTATACTGTATCATCAAACACTTCCAGGGAAAGCCCCTAAACAAGAAGGGTTGCTTGAAGACTATGCTTTTTTGATAGATGCTATGATAGAAGGGTATGAAAGGACATACAATAAAACATATCTTACCCTGCTCCAATCATTGACCAAAGAGGCCCTGGATAAGTTTTATAGAAAGAAGCAGTGGTACTTGAGTGATGACAGTATACGTGCAGAGGCTGACTTTGATGACAGGTATTATACTTCTGCTTTAAGTGTCATGCTGGAAAACCTGGTCAGACTTGCTGGTCTTACCGAGGAACTCTCTTATGCCAAGATAGTCAAAGAGACCATTCAGAATACGGGCGCTGTATTGAAAAAATCACCGGCTAAAGCACCCAAACTGCTTCATGCCTTTTTACGTCTTAAAATGGGAGATGTGATCATCAAATCAAAGATAAAAAATTTGCAAAAAAGCAGAAAAGAGATAGATGCGATAGACTATCCTTTTATTTTAAGCAAATTTGAAGAGAGTGATAAGTATCTTGCCTGTAGAATAAACAGCTGTTTTGCCTATGATACAAACATCACAGCTTTGATAAACTATATAGAGAAGGAGCTAAAGTAAAGTATGCTAACAATGAATGATGATCTGGAAGGTGCGCTAAAAGCATATCTTGTATTACTTGATGAAGAAGAGTATTTTGAAGCACATGAGGTCCTGGAAGAGGCTTGGCATCCTTTGAGGCTCAGCGATCATCCATTGGCTAACCTCGCAAAGGGGTTGATCAATGGGGCTATTACGTTTGAGCATATCAAACGCAATCGTAAAAACGTGAAAGACAAAGCACAGCGTGTCATAGCTTCTTATGAAAGACATAAACATTTGTGTACCGAGAGTATTGAACATGCAGAGCTTTTTAAGCAAGCCTGTCAAAAGATAGAAGCGCTGAAAGTAACACACGCTGGGGTGTTTGATGTTCTGGTATCATAGCACCACCAAACATTCTTACAACTCTGTACGGACCAATCCTAACAGGCTCTCCTGGGAAGATCAGCCCAGTACGTATAAAAACTATCCGGAACATTATAAAAAACGAAAGCTGGATCTGGAAAAAGAAGAAGAGAATTTCCTCTATCATATCGCAGGATTGACGGCAAAAAAAAGTTATCCAAGCGGAGAGTATTATCTGCGGATCAACCCTTCAGCAGGTGCTCTCTATCCCAACGAACTCTATTTTCAAACACGGGGTGTAGAGGGTATAGAAGATGGTATCTATCACTATGAAGTGCTTTCTTCCTCTTTGACACTGCTCCAACGCATTACAGATGATGAAGGCTTGGAACCCTATTTTGGATACAAAACAGCGATGAAAGGGTATCTGTTCTTGGTCTCTGCCATTTATTATCGTTCTTCGTGGAAATATAAGAACCGTGCATTCAGGTATTGCCTCTTGGATGCGGGACATCTTTTGGGCAGTATAGAAGCCTCAGCATTGCTCAAATCGAATGTGGTAGAAATGCGGTACGATATAGACAGAGAAAAGCTTAATCTCATGTTCGGATTTGAAGACAGAGAGTGGATGCTTGCAGGGTGCTCTATGGCGATACCTATAGAAGACCAAGACGTATCGCCCATAGAGTTTTCACTTCCCTATGTGGATGGAAGCAGAACGTTTGAACCCAACCCGCTTATCGAGCAGGCGTACCATGAAACCATGCATTTGGAGTCTTGCAAGAGAGAAGTGAAGGCCCCCGAATTTACCTATTATACGGAAAAACTTCAAGAGACGCTTTTTAAACGTAGATCACAAAGAGGTTTCCAGGAAGGTGCTATTACGAAGGGGCAGTTCAATTATATTATGGAATCGGTACACCAGCCTGTCCTGAGTGACTGCGATGAAGAGGTCTCTGTTTACGTCGTCATCAACCGGGTGCTTGACATGCCGTTGGGACTCTATAAAGAAGGCGAGTATCTGAAGTATGGAGACTTTGCCAGAAAAGCAGGGTATTTGAGTTTGGAACAGTATAGTCTTTCTATGCAGGGAGCAGTAGCCTTTTTCCTCACTTCCAAAGCGAAGAACTATCAGGCACTTTACCAGAAAGCCGGTATCATAGGACATAGACTTTATGTGGCTTCACTCTATATGGGGATAGGGTGTTCGGGTATCGGTGCGTATTATGATGATGAGGTCAATGCATTTGTGGAGAACGATGAAATGGTACTGTATGCTTTGGCGATAGGCAAATAAGTCCTATGAGACTATTTAGTTTTTAAACCGATACCCCAATGTTTCTAACTGTGTACGTAACAATGCAGGGATATCCCCTTGAAACTCTAAACACTCGTCTTTGACAGTTCCACCGGTGCCAAGCTTTTTTTTAAGCGTTTTAAGCAGCGCCTGAAGATCTGTTGTTTTTAAATAAAAAGGTTTGACAATGGTGACCACTTTACCACGCCGTTTCTCTTTTGCAAAATGCAATTGATGTTTTTCGGGTGCTTTGATCTCTGTAGAGATTTTTTTAGTGGGCTTCTCTTTATTATCTGATGACCAGCCATCATCAAAATTTGCACCCATTTCAAATAGATTTTCTTTCACTATTCACTCCTAATTATAATCTGTATCAAAAAGTATGCCAAGCACTACCATGAGAACAAGCAAGAAAATAAAGACTTTGTAAAGTGTTGCATCACTAGGAAGTTTCATCTTCATCCTATCTCATAAATGATTTCAGTTTTATTCTTCTTTGTTTGGATCTCTTTGATGCTCAGTCCTTCTATGGGAAGTTTCATAAACGCTTCGAGGGTTTCTATCCCCGCTTTGGAAATCTCTCGCAGGACGATACCTCTATAGGCCTTTGCCCAATGGCTCACGACTTTCCCCTCTTTGATGAACTTGAGTGTGGTATAGGGTTTAGCGGGTTTGTAGAATTTATCATAAAAACCTGCACGCAGATCCAGTATCTCATCCTCAGCCAGGTATGCTTCCATAAGTGCTGCAGCGTGTTCATTGTAAAATTTCTCTGGCTTGATGTCGCCTACGGCTTCTCCCTGTTTGAGTTTATACTCAGGGATGAGATCAGAAGCACGGATGGGACCAAAGAGGTTTGAAAAGAGAATGACATGGCTGTCTATATACTTTTGTGTCTCTCTATCCAGCTTTGCATAACCCAGGTAATCAAAAGCCACACCTGTATATCTTTGGATGGCTTTCATCGTGAGTTCATGTATGATATCTTTTTTATGTGCAAGGATATCTGCTTCTTTTTTGAGACCAAACATTTTGGACAGTGTGGGTATGTCACCCTTTTGTAAAACATTGATATAGGTATGCAAGAGTTTGGTTCTGTGAGGCAAGAGGGCTTCAAAGAGTAAAGTAGCAGGATTAAAAGAGTGTTCTCCTCCTGATTTTTTGGTTTCACTTGGTGCCAATAGTATTTTCATTAATAGTGCCTCTATTTTTCATTTTATGTGGATGTATTCTATAGAAATTACCTAAAAAAGAGAAATTTTTATCAATTTGTCCAAAACCCTTGACATTAAAAACTTTTTTGTCTATAATTCCCGTCCATTTTAAGTGTAACCGCTTTTAATGATGGTGCTGGTGTAGCTCAGTTGGCTAGAGCAGCTGATTTGTAATCAGCAGGTCGGGGGTTCGAGTCCCTTCACCAGCTCCATGAAAGAAATATAATTATCAGTGTTTGACCAGTAAAGATTTAAACATTAAGGTGAGTTACTCAAGTGGCCAACGAGGGCAGACTGTAAATCTGCTGACTATGTCTTCGAAGGTTCGAATCCTTCACTCACCACCATATGTTAAATCGCATAAAAGATGCGGGCGTAGCTCAGTGGCTAGAGTTCCTGCCTTCCAAGCAGGCTGTCGAGGGTTCGAATCCCTTCGCCCGCTCCATAAACTGGGAGCTGTGTGAATTATGTATTTAACACACTAATAACTTCACATGTAAAAGCTTTCCTTTTTTATTCATTTATGACTTTAACGCACAAATATTAATTATATACAATTGAGTTGCCCATATGGCTCAGGGGTAGAGCACTTCCTTGGTAAGGAAGAGGTCGTGAGTTCAAGTCTCACTATGGGCTCCACTCTCCATGATAGTATGGACAAAAGTATTACATCTTTGTAATAGTTCTGTCCATATAGGTATGGGGTCTAAGAAAATTTAGGTATAATACTGCCTTTAAATCATTTTACGCTAGGAGAATAGCATGGCTAAAGAAAAATTCGAACGAACAAAACCGCATGTAAATATCGGTACTATCGGTCACGTTGACCACGGAAAAACTACATTGACAGCTGCGATCACAATGTGTCTAGGACTTAAAACTGGTGCTGCTACAATGGATTATGATCAAATTGATAATGCTCCAGAAGAGAGAGAAAGAGGAATTACAATTGCTACTTCTCACGTAGAGTATGAAACAGAAACTAGACACTACGCTCACGTAGACTGTCCAGGTCACGCGGACTACGTTAAAAACATGATTACTGGTGCTGCTCAAATGGACGGTGCTATTCTTGTTATTGCTGCGACTGATGGTCCAATGGCACAAACTAGAGAGCACATCCTTCTTTCTAAGCAAGTAGGTGTTCCATATATCGTTGTATTCTTGAATAAAGAAGACCAACTTGATGATGAAGATAAAGAAGAGATGTTAGAACTTGTAGAGATGGAAGTACGTGAACTTCTTTCTGAGTATGACTTCCCAGGTGACGATACTCCAATCGTAGCTGGTTCTGCATTTAAAGCACTTGAAGAAGCTAAAGCTGGTACAGCTGGTGAGTGGTCTGAAAAGATCTATGCACTTATGGATGAAGTAGATGCATATATCCCTGAGCCAGTAAGAGAAACTGATAAAGATTTCCTAATGGCAATCGAAGATATCTTTACTATCCAAGGTCGTGGTACTGTTGTAACTGGTAAAGTTGACAGAGGTACTGTATGTGTTGGTAACGAAGTTGAGATCGTTGGTCTTAAAGATACACAAAAAACAACTGTTACTGGTGTTGAAATGTTCCGTAAAGAGATGGATTGTGGTGAAGCTGGTGATAACTGTGGTGTTCTTATCCGTGGTATCGATAAAGAAGCTGTGCAAAGAGGTATGGTTCTTTGTAAGCCAGGATCAATCACTCCACATACTGCATTTGAAGCTGAAATTTATGTTCTTACTAAAGAAGAAGGTGGTAGACACACTCCATTCTTTAACAACTATAGACCACAGTTCTACGTTCGTACAACAGACGTAACAGGTTCAGTTCAACTTCAAGAAGGTACTGAAATGGTTATGCCAGGAGACAACGTTAAAATTAACGTTGAACTTATCGCACCTGTTGCACTTGATGAAGGTACTAAGTTTGCTATCCGTGAAGGTGGTAGAACAGTTGGTGCCGGTGTTGTTTCTAAGATTATTGCTTAATAACACACTGCAGGAGGCTTGCCTCTTGCGCACTTATCATAGGAGATAACAATGAGAGAAACAGTTCACTTAGGTTGTGAGAAATGTACAAGACGTAACTATCACACCAATAAAAACAAAAAAACGACAACAGAAAAACTTGCTCTTAAAAAGTATTGTAAATGGTGTAAATGCCATACAGTACACAAAGAGATGAAACTGTAATCGGAGACTTTTGTTAGATACTATCGGGCTTTGCCCATAGTATTATTTCTAGGCCAATAGCTCAGTTGGTAGAGCACTGGTCTCCAAAACCAGGTGCCGGGGGTTCGAGTCCCTCTTGGCCTGCCACAAGTAAAGGTAATATATATGGGAAAAATTTCAACATTTATAGCACACGCGAGAGCGGAGATTCATAAAGTTATATTTCCAACAAAAGTACAAGTAAGACAAGCATTTTTAGCAGTTGTTCTGGTAGTAACTGTAATATCAATATTTTTAGCGTTGGTTGACTTTTTAATGTCATCAATCGTATCATCAGTTTTATAGGATAGACAATGGCTTATCAATGGTATGCAATTCAAACATATTCAGGTTCGGAACAAGCTGTAAAAAGAGCGATCGAGCAACTTGTCAAAGATCATGGAATTGAAGATAAACTTGAACGTATCGTCGTTCCAACAGAAGAAGTGATTGAAGTTAAAAATGGCGTGAAAAAGATTACTGAAAGAACATTGTATTCTGGGTATGCTTTCGCACATATAGACCTGGATACTGATCTCTGGCATAAGATACAATCTTTGCCAAGAGTATCTAGATTTATCGGTGAACAAAAGACACCTACTGCACTTTCAGAGGCAGATATCAAAGTGATTTTAGACAAAATGGAGCAAAAAGCTGCACCAAGACCTAAAGTTGATTTTGAAACAGGCGAAATGGTCCGTATTGTTGATGGTCCGTTTGCAAACTTTACAGGCATGGTTGAAGAGTATGATCTAGACCATGGAAAGTTAAAGTTGAATGTTTCAATCTTTGGTAGAAACACACCGGTTGAAATACTCTACACACAAGTAGAAAAAATACTATAAGACTTAACGGTCAAATCAAACAAAGGAAGAACAGATGGCAAAAAAGATAACTGAAAAGTTCAAAATGATGATCCCAGCTGGATCAGCAAATCCATCACCACCAGTAGGTCCTGCACTTGGACAACGTGGTGTAAACATTATGGAGTTTTGTAAAGCTTTTAATGAAAAAACAAAAGATAAAATGGGGTTCAATATCCCTGTGATCGTTACAGTATATGCAGATAGAAGTTTTACATTTGAAACAAAACAACCACCTGCAAGTGACCTTATCAAAAAAGCAGCAAACATTAAAAAAGGTACAGATAATCCACTTCTTAATAAAGTTGGAACTATCACTAAAGCAAAACTTGATGAAATTATCGATCAGAAAATTGTTGATCTTAACACGAATGACAGAGAAATGGCAGCGAACATTATTGCTGGTTCTTGTAGAAGTATGGGTGTTGAAATCGTAGACTAGTCTTTTTTTAAGATAATCATAACCACATGATTTTAAATGTGGGAGCATATAAAGCGGAGAATAAAATGGCAAAAAAACCAAGTAAAAGAAGAGAAGCACTACTTAAAATAGTAGATGCGACGAAAACATATAGTGTTGATGAAGCAATGACTACACTTAAAAACCTTAAATCAGCAAAATTTGATGAAACTGTAGAAGTGGCACTTAACTTAAATGTTGATCCAAGACATGCAGATCAAATGGTGAGAGGATCAGTTGTTCTTCCTAATGGAACTGGTAAAACAGTAAGAGTAGCAGTATTTGCAAAAGACGCTAAAGCGGATGAAGCTAAAGCAGCAGGTGCAGATTTGGTAGGTTCTACAGATCTTATCGAATCAATTCAGGCAGGTAATATCGATTTTGATATCGTAATTTCAACACCTGATATGATGGGTGTTCTTGGTAAAGTAGCAAGAATCCTTGGACCAAAAGGTCTTATGCCTAATCCTAAGACTGGTACAGTCACTATGGATGTTGCTAAAGCAGTTGAAAATGCTAAAGGTGGACAAGTTAACTTTAGAGTAGATAAAAAAGGTAACATCCATGCTGGTATTGGTAAAGTTTCTTTTTCAGAAGAGCAAATCAAAGAAAACTTTGTAACACTTCTTGAAACGATCAATAAAGCAAAACCTGCTTCGGCAAAAGGTAGATTTATCACAAATGGTGCGATTTCACTCACTATGAGTCCTTCAATCACACTTGATACTACTGAATTAATGGATATAAAATAATTCATTGATAAAGAGGGCCTATGCTCTCTTTATATTGTCTTCAAACAAAAATTAATCGTTTAGTTTTTGTTTGAGGGTAATTTTTACCACTCAGTAATCTTAGATCAAAGATAAGAGGGGCGAAAGCTTAATTAATATATTTGAAAGAATATATGGTCCTTTATGGAACCCTTTTAGAGATCGGAAGGAGAATTATATGACTAGAACTAGAAAAGAAGAGTTAGTTGCGCAGATGACAGCAGAGTTTAAAGACGCTGGTGCCATTATCGTTTGTGATTACAAAGGTATGACTGTTGAGAATCTTGAGATCGTAAGAAATCTTGCTAAAGATGAAGACACAAAAGTACAAGTTGTTAAAAATAAACTCGCAGCGATCGCATTGCAAAATGCAGGTTGTGAAGCGATTGATTTTAAAGACACAAACCTTGTAATCTGGGGTGATACACAAGTTTTACCTTGTAAGATCGCTGACAAAGCCGCTACTGATTTTAAAGATAGTTTTGCAATCAAGACTGGTTTGATCCAGGGTGAAGTTGCTAGTTTGGAAACCATTAATGCAATGGCTAAACTTCCTACTAGAGATGAACTTATCGGTATGCTTCTTAATGTTTGGAACGCACCGGTGCAAAATTTCACTATTGGTATGAATGCATTAGCAGCAAAAAAAGAAGAAGAGGCGTAGAGTGGTGAGAGCCACGAGGCTCTTTTAATTTGAAACTGTAAAATGTTTCATCTCATATGAATTATAATTTAAGGAATTAATTATGGCAACAACTAAAGAAGATGTTCTTGAGTTTATCTCAAACATGTCAGTACTTGAGCTTTCTGAGCTTGTAAAAGAATTTGAAGAAAAATTTGGTGTATCTGCACAAGCTACAGTAGTAGCTGGCGGTGGTGCAGCTGCAGGTGGCGAAGCTGCTGAAGAACAAACTGAGTTTGACGTAGTACTTACTGATGCAGGTGCTAAAAAAATCAACGCTATTAAAGCAGTAAGAGCAATCACTGGTCTTGGTCTTAAAGAAGCGAAAGCTGCTGTTGAAGAGACTCCATCTGTACTTAAAGAAGGTGTTTCTAAAGAAGAAGCAGAAGACTTCAAAAAACAACTTGAAGAAGCTGGTGCTTCTTGTGAGCTTAAATAAGAATTCTTATTTAAAAGAGCTTAGGCATATTGCCTAAGCTCCTGTTACAAACCTCATTGGATATAGCGATAAACTATTCGGAGACATTTCATACCCTCATGGCAATAGTTTATTTGTATACCCAATATATACACATTAAACATACTACATAAACCAAACCAAAACCGAAATAAGGATAGCCCATGTTAAATTCTTTACATTCTGGTAACAGACTTCGTGTTGACTTTTCAAAAACACCAAGAGAAATTGAAATCCCAAATTTGCTCCAGCTTCAACAAAAAAGTTATGAAAACTTTTTAATGTTAGGTGAGAAAGACAGAAAAAACTCTACATTAGAGAAAGTTTTCAAATCATCTTTCCCTATCCATGATCAACAAAACAGACTTACACTCACGTATAAAAACTCTGAAATCGTTAAACCAAAATATACCGTTAGAGAGTGTATGGAGAGAGGATTAACCTATTCTGTATCTCTTAAGATGAACATCGCACTTACGATCTGGAACAGAGATGAAAAAACAGGTGAAAAACTTGACCCAAAAGAGATCAAGGAACAAGCTGTTTTCGTACGTGATATTCCATTGATGACAGATAGAACTTCTTTTGTTGTCAATGGTGTTGAAAGAGTTATCGTAAACCAGCTTCACAGATCTCCAGGTGTTATCTTTAAAGAAGAAGAAGGAACGACTGTTGGTAGTGGTATGCTTTATTCTGCTCAGATCATTCCAGACCGTGGTTCATGGTTGTATTTTGAATACGATTCTAAAGATATCCTGTATGCACGTATCAATAAAAGAAGAAAAATCCCTGTGACGATCTTATTTAGAGCTTTGGATTACTCTAAAGATGATATTGTAAAACTTTTCTACGCAACAAAAGAGATCAATATCAAAGATAACAGATTCCTTGTAAGATTTGATCCGAATGACTTTGGTGGTAGAGCAGAGTATGATGTCAAAGATATGGATGGTAACACCGTTGTCAATGCAGGGAAAAGACTGACTAAGAAAAAAGCAGAAAAGCTTATTGAAGATGGTTTAGAGTGGATCGAGTACCCACTTGAAGTATTGATGGAAAGACACTTGGCTAAGCCTATTATCGACCAAGAGAGTGGTGAAGTACTGTATGATGTCGTGACACCACTAGATGAGAGTAAGCTTAAAAAGATGATCGAAGAAGGTGTTGAGACGATCGAAATCATCAACGACCTTGCTGAGGGTGCGGATATGTCAATCATTAATGCCTTCATCGCTGACAATGAAAGTTTAAGACTCTTAAAGCAAACAGAGCAGATCGATGATGAAAATGTGCTTTCAGCAATCCGTATCTACAAAGTGATGAGACCAGGTGAGCCAGTGACACCTGATGCTGCAAAAGCATTTTTAAAGCAACTCTTCTTTGATCCGGAAAGATATGACCTTACGAAAGTGGGTCGTATGAAAATGAACCATAAGTTGGGTCTGGATATTCCTGAGTATGCTACGGTATTGACTGCAGAAGATCTTATCAATACGGTGAAATATCTTATTAAAGTAAAGAACGGTCAAGGTCATATAGATGATAGAGATCACTTAGGTAACAGAAGAATTAGAGCCATTGGTGAACTTTTGGGTAATGAACTTCACAACGGTCTTGTGAAGATGCAAAAAGCGATCAAAGATAAGATGACAACCGTATCTGGGACACTAGATGAGTTAATGCCGCATGACTTGGTAAACTCTAAAATGATCACCAATACGATCTTGGAATTTTTCTCATCAGGACAGCTTTCACAGTTTATGGACCAGACAAACCCACTTTCAGAAGTGACACATAAAAGAAGACTTTCTGCACTGGGTGAGGGTGGTCTTGTAAAAGAGAGAGCCGGATTTGAAGTAAGGGATGTACACCCTACGCATTATGGACGTATTTGTCCTATTGAAACGCCTGAGGGGCAGAATATTGGTTTGATCAATACATTGGCTACCTATTCAAAAGTAAATGAGCACGGGTTCATTGAAGCACCATATAAAGTGGTGAAAGATTGCCAGGTGACTGACGAGATCGTATATATTACTGCGACACAGGAAGAAGATAAATGTATCGCTCCTGCATCTACTGTGGTTAGTGAAGACGGGCGTATTGTTGAAGATCTTATTGAGACTAGACTCAATGGTAACATCGAGCTTAATGAAGCAAAAAGAGTTGATCTTATCGATATCTCTCCATTGATGATCTCTGGTTCTGCGGCTGCATTGATCCCATTCTTGGAGCACGATGATGCCAACCGTGCACTTATGGGTTCAAACATGCAACGTCAAGCAGTACCTCTTCTTAAAACCGAGGCACCAGTGGTGGGTACGGGTATGGAAGCGGTTGTGAGTCGTGATGCATGGGAATGTGTCAAAGCAAAAAGACCAGGTACAGTGGAAAAAATAGATGCGAAGAACATCTATATCATGGGTGAAGATGAGAGTGGTGTATTTATAGACCATTATCCACTTGAAAAGAACATGAGAACCAACCAGAATACGACGTTTACACAAACACCTATCGTAAAACTAGGTGACAAGATCGAAGCGAAACAAGTGATCGCAGATGGTGCGAACATGGATCAGGGTGAACTTGCGATCGGTAAAAATATCCGTGTTGCATTTATGCCTTGGTATGGATATAACTATGAGGATGCGGTGATCATTTCTGAAAAATTGATCCGTGAAGATACATTCACCTCAGTGCATACCTATGAAAAAGAGGTAGAAGCAAGAGAACTCAAACACGGTACGGAAGAGATCACACGTGATATCCCGAATATCCGTGAAGATGAATTGTTACACTTAGATGAAAGTGGTATCGTTCAGATCGGTACGTATGTAAAACCGGGTATGATCCTGGTAGGTAAAGTTTCTCCTAAAGGTGAGATCAAACCAACACCAGAAGAGAGACTGTTAAGAGCGATCTTTGGTGAAAAAGCAGGACATGTGGTCAATAAATCACTTTACTGTCCAGCATCCATGGAAGGTGTGGTTGTTGATATCAAAGTCTTTACGAAAAAAGGCTATGAAAAAGATGCTCGTGCTATCCAGGCCTATGAAGAAGAGAAAGCAGTGCTGGATGGTGATCACCATGACCAACTTCTTATGATAGATAGAGAAGAGATCTTACGTATCGCAAACTATCTTTCAAATCAAGAGTTAGCGAAAGCTGTAACGATCGGTGAAACTGAGTATGCAGCAGGATCTAAGATCGATGAAGAGACGATCAAAGGTGTAAACAGATTTGCACTAAGAGGTGTCGTTCAGTCTTACACAGATGATGTACAAAATGAATATGAGTCATTGAAAAACTATTTCTTGAAACAAAAGAAGAGACTTAAAACAGAACATGAAGAGAAATTGTCGGTACTTGAAAAAGATGACATTCTTCCTTCAGGTGTAACGAAGCTGGTAAAAATCTATATCGCTACAAAGAGAAAACTAAAAGTAGGTGATAAAATGGCGGGGCGTCACGGAAACAAAGGTATCGTTTCCAATATCGTACCAGAGATCGACATGCCTTACCAGGAAGATGGAAGACCGGTAGATCTTATCTTGAACCCGCTAGGGGTACCGTCTCGTATGAACATCGGTCAGATCCTTGAAGTACACTTGGGATTGGTCGGGAAAAACCTTGGTGAGCAGATCGAAGAGATGTTCGAGAACCAGAAAGAAACCTTTATTAAGGATCTTAGAGAGAAAATGATCGCTATTGCTGATGTAGCAAAATTGATGAACGCAAAAGAGCTTTTAGAGAGTATGAGCGATGAAGAGTTGATCACATACGGTAGAGATTGGTCTACAGGTGTAAAATTTGCTGCACCGGTATTTGAAGGAGCAAATCAAGCTGAATTCGACAAGCTTTTTGAAATGGCTAAGATGGACTCAGATGGAAAAATGGTCTTGTTTGATGGTAAAACAGGTGAACAGATGATAGAGAGAGTCAATGTGGGTTACATGTATATGCTTAAACTTCACCACTTGGTTGATGAAAAAGTGCATGCACGTTCAACTGGACCTTACTCACTTGTGACACAACAACCAGTGGGTGGTAAAGCACTCTTTGGTGGACAAAGATTTGGTGAGATGGAAGTATGGGCACTTGAAGCCTATGGTGCGTCACATACACTTAAAGAGATGTTGACCATTAAATCAGATGATGTGGAAGGTAGAGCAAGAGCATACAGAGCGATCACCAAAGGTGAAGCTGTTCCTGAATCGGGTGTCCCTGAAACAATGTTCGTATTGACAAAAGAACTTCAAGCATTAGGTCTTGATACAGAATTATATGAGAGTAAAAAAGAAGTGGAGGGTGAAAATGAGTAAGTTTTTAGAGAATTTAACACCAATAGATCTTAACAGTGAAGAGAGACCGCATGATGTCGCAGCATTACAACTGAGAGTCGCGAGTCCGGAGAAAGTACTCTCATGGAGTTACGGTGAAGTAAAAAAACCAGAAACGATTAACTATAGAACCCTAAAACCCGAAAGAGACGGTCTTTTCTGTGCGAAGATCTTTGGACCTATCAGAGACTATGAGTGTCTTTGCGGTAAATACAAAAAGATGCGTTATAAAGGCGTCGTATGTGAAAAATGTGGGGTTGAAGTCACCACTTCAAAAGTAAGAAGAAACCGTATGGGTCACATTGATCTTATTGCTCCTGTGGCACATATCTGGTATGTCTCTTCACTTCCATCACGTATCGGTACACTTTTGGGTGTAAAGATGAAAGACCTTGAGAGAGTACTTTACTATGAAGCATATATTGTCAAAACGCCTGGTGAAGCAAGCTATGACAGTGAAGGTTTAAATCCACTGGCAAAATATGATGTATTGAATGAAGAGCAGTATCAGCAGATCACTCAACGTTTTGGTGATACAGATCTAGATGCAAGAATGGGTGGTGAGATCATCCAGGAACTGCTTGCAGATCTTGATCTTGTTGAAATGTTCAACCAGCTTAAACTTGATATAGAAGCAACAAAATCTGAAGCAAAAAGAAAGACGATCGTTAAACGTCTTAAGGTGATCGAAGCTTTCCTTCATTCAGGAAACAGACCAGAGTGGATGATGTTGACACAACTGCCGGTACTTCCACCAGATCTAAGACCTCTTGTAAGTCTTGACGGCGGTAAATTTGCTGTTTCTGATGTGAATGACCTTTATAGAAGAGTGATCAACAGAAACCAGAGACTTAAAAGACTGGTAGAACTGGATGCACCTGAAATTATCGTTAGAAATGAAAAGCGTATGCTTCAAGAAGCAGTCGATGCACTTTTTGATAACGGTAGAAGAGGAAATGCAGTTAAGGGTGCGAACAAAAGACCATTGAAGTCACTCTCTGAAGTGATCAAGGGTAAACAAGGTCGTTTTAGACAAAACCTTCTTGGTAAAAGGGTTGACTTCTCTGGTCGTTCGGTTATCGTTGTTGGTCCAGACTTACGTATGGATCAGTGTGGTCTGCCTAAGAAAATGGCGATCGAACTCTTTAAGCCGCACTTGATGGCAAAGCTTGAAGAAAAAGGGTATGCAACGACACTTAAACAAGCCAAAAAGATGATCGAAAAGCAAGAGAATGAAGTATGGGAGTGTTTAGAAGAGGTAGTTGATAACTATCCTATCTTACTGAACCGTGCACCAACGCTTCACAAATTGTCGATTCAAGCGTTCCACCCAAGACTGATCGAGGGTAAAGCAATCCAATTGCACCCACTGGTATGTTCAGCGTTCAACGCCGACTTTGATGGGGATCAGATGGCGGTACATGTACCACTTTCAGATGAAGCGATAGCGGAAGCAAAAGTATTGATGCTTGCATCAATGAACATCTTGCTTCCGGCATCAGGTAAAGCGATAGCCGTACCTTCACAAGATATGATTTTAGGGCTTTACTACCTCACACTTGAGAAAAATGATGTAAAAGGTGAACATAAACTGTTTGCCAATGTAGAAGAAGTGGAAATCGCATTTGAACAACAGTCACTTGACTTGAATGCACGTATCAGAACAGTGATCGATGGGCACATTGCTAAATCGACTGCAGGTAGACTGATCTTAAAATCAATTATTCCTGACTATGTACCGGAAAAATACTGGAACAAAGTCTTGAAGAAAAAAGATATCGGTGCATTGGTTGACTATATCTATAAAATAGGTGGTGTGTCAGAAGCTGCAGGATTCCTTGATAATCTTAAGGATATGGGTTTCAAATATGCAACTAAAGTGGGTGTATCTATTTCCATTGATGATATTAAAATTCCTGAGATGAAAGCAGGAAACGTTCTTACAGCAAAAGAAGAAGTGAAAGAGATCCAGCGACAATATGGTGCGGGTCTTTTAACGGATCAGGAACGTTATAACAAAATTATTGATATCTGGACGGATGCGAACAATAGTATTGCGGAAGGTCTTATGGATCTTATTAAGCAAGATAAAGACGGATTTAACTCGGTTCACATGATGGCAGACTCTGGGGCGAGAGGTTCAGCAGCTCAGATCAGACAACTTTCCGGTATGAGGGGTCTTATGGCGAAATCGGACGGATCAATTATTGAAACACCTATTACGTCAAACTTCCGTGAAGGTCTAAATGTACTTGAGTACTTTATTTCAACACACGGTGCGAGAAAGGGTCTTGCCGATACAGCACTTAAGACGGCGAATGCGGGTTACTTAACAAGAAAACTGATCGATGTTGCACAAAATGTGAAGATCTCTATGACAGATTGTGGTACACATGAAGGTGTAGAAGTATCAGATATCGTTGTGGGTAATGAAATGATCGAGCCATTGGCAGATCGTATCTATGGTAGAGTATTGGCTGAAGATGTTATCGATCCTATTACTTCTGAAGTATTGGTAAGTGAAGGTACGATGATAGATGAAGAGACTGCTACAAGAGTACAAGATGCGGGTGTGCGTTCAGTAGTTATGAGAGCACCGTCATCATGTAAAGCACCAAAAGGTATTTGTGCAAAATGTTATGGTCTGAATATGGCTGATAACAAAATAGTAAAACGTGGAGAAGCTGTAGGAGTTATTGCAGCGCAATCTATTGGTGAGCCAGGTACACAGCTTACCCTACGTACATTCCACACGGGTGGTACGGCAACAGCAGGTAAAGAAGATAGACAAGTTATCGCAAGCAAAGAAGGTTTCATTAGATACTATAACCTGAATGTATACCGTAACAGAGAGGGTAAACTGATCGTTGCAAACAGAAGAAATGCCGGGGTACTTTTGGTAGAACCTAAGATCAAAGCAACCGTTGACGGAACAGTTTCTCTTGTGGTCACACATGACGAGTATGTGATCTCTGTCAATGACGGAAGTAACAATGAGGTGAAATACAACCTTAGAAAATCGGATGTCGCTAAGTCAAATGAACTTGCAGGTGTTGCAGGTAAAGTAGAAGGAAAGCTTTTCTTACCGCTTCAAGATGGTGATAAAGTAAAAGAGGGTGACTCTATCGTTGAAGTGATCAATGAGGGTTGGTCTGTACCAAGCCGTGTGCCATTCGCTTCTGAACTTAAAGTGGAAGATGGTGCGCCAGTGACACAGAATGTGGTTTCTGAATCAAAAGGTAAAGTGAAATTCTTCTTACTTAAAGGGGATTATCTTGAAGCACATACAGGGATTACTGAAGGTACAAAAGTAGTAGAAAAAGGTCTCTTTGCGGTTGTTGTTGATGAAAATAACAGAGAAGCAGCAAGACACTACATATCAAGAGGATCGATCGTAAAAGTAGACAATGATGCTATGGTTCAAAGAGGGGATCTTCTTTCTGCTCCTGAAGCATCAGCACATGTAGTGATCGCTGAATGGGACCCTTATTCAGAGCCTATTATTGCAGAGCAGAAAGGGACATTGAAGTTTGAAGATATTATTCCAGGTGTCACTGTGGTTGAACAGTTTGATGAAGTGACGGGTGATACAAGACTTGAATTGAACGAGTATATTCCTGCTGCCTATAAACCAGCTATCGTACTTGCAACTGAAGGCGGAGAATTGATCCGTTATCAACTTGATGCAAAAACGAGCTTGTTTGTTAAAGATGGTGATGAAGTAAGTATTGCAGATATCTTGGCAAAAACTCCAAAAGCGGCTATCAAGTCAAAAGATATTACCGGAGGTCTTCCAAGAGTATCTGAACTCTTCGAGGCTAGACGTCCTAAAGACATTGCACTTATTGCACAGATCGATGGTGTAGTAAGCTTTGGTAAGCCACTACGTGGTAAAGAGAGACTTATTATCTCTGGTGACAATAATCAGGTAACTGAACAGTTCATCGACAAGAATAAAGTAGCGCTTGTGCACACGGGTGAATATGTACATGCTGGTGAAAAACTGACTGACGGTATTGTATCAAGTCATGATATTCTTGCAGCACTTGGAGAAAAAGCATTGTATGAGTACATTGTGTCTGAAGTACAAATGGTATATCGTAGACAAGGGGTTAATATCTCAGATAAACACATCGAGATCGTGACTTCTCAAATGATGAGACAAGTGAAAGTGGTTGAGAGCGGTGACTCTAAGTTTATTGCAGGAGATATCGTGTCTCGTCGTAAATTCCAAGAAGAGAATGAAAGGGTTATCGCTCTTAGCGGTGAACCTTCTATTGCTGAGCCAATGCTTGTAGGTATTACCCGTTCAGCGGTTGGTGCAGACAGTATTATCTCTGCTGCATCATTCCAGGATACAACAAAAGTATTGACTTCTGCATCTATCGCAGGAACAGTTGATGCACTTGAAGATCTTAAAGAAAATGTTGTTATCGGACGTCTTATCCCAGTAGGTACTGGTATGATCGACAATGAGAATATTAAATTCACAGCTGCAGAGTAATCTGGGCACACTGTTTCTAGTTTAGGCTAGAAACAGGTTAAACCTCTTTCTTCTCCTTCACACCTCTTAAGTATAAGAATTTCTAAAGAATCTTTCGATATAATATGCCTCCAATTTTCTGTAGGAATTAGGCTAGATATAAACGTTCACAGTGAATGTTTTTATGTGGTGTAAGAACCCAGATTCAAGAGATATGATCTCAATTCAAACTAACCAGAAAGGAAACGATTTGCCTACAATTAATCAATTGATTCGTAAAGAACGTAAAAAGCAAGTGAAAAAATCAAAATCACCTGCGCTCGTAAAATGTCCTCAAAGAAGAGGCGTATGTACTAGAGTATATACTACAACACCAAAGAAGCCTAACTCGGCACTTAGAAAAGTTGCTAAAGTAAGATTGACAAGTGGTTTTGAAGTAATCTCATACATCGGTGGTGAGGGTCACAACCTTCAAGAACACTCTATCGTACTTGTAAGAGGCGGAAGAATTAAAGATTTACCTGGTGTTAAGTATCACATTGTTCGTGGTGCACTAGATGCTTCAGGTGTAACTGGAAGAACAGTTGCAAGATCTAAATACGGTACTAAAAAACCTAAATAATCCAAGATTATTTTAAACGCGTTAAAGTAAAAGTTTAGTCTAGAAATAGACTTGAAACAGGTGTTGTCATTTATCCTTAGGGGACAAGACTTGAGTAAATCAACCATATAAGATTGAAGAAGGAAACATAATGAGAAGAAGAAAAGCTCCCGTTAGACCGGTATTGCCAGATCCAGTACACGGTTCTAAAGTATTAACAAAGTTCATCAATGCAGTAATGCTTGATGGTAAGAAAAGCACAGCGCAAAAAGTAATGTATGCTGCGTTAGAGAGAATTGAATCAAAATCTGGTGAAAAAGGTATTGAAGTATTCAACAAAGCGATGGATAACGTCAAACCTGTAATGGAAGTAAAATCTAGAAGAGTAGGTGGTGCAACGTACCAAGTGCCTATAGAAGTAAGACCTGTAAGACAACAATCACTGGGAATCAGATGGATCGTTGATGCAGCTAGAAAAAGAAATGAAAGAACTATGATGGAGCGTTTAAGTAATGAACTTATGGACGCTGCAACTGAAAAAGGTGCTGCTTTCAAGAAGAAAGAAGATACGTATAGAATGGCTGAAGCGAACAAAGCGTTTGCTCACTATAGATGGTAAGGAACTAAGTTATGGCAAGAACGCATAAACTTGAAGACGTAAGAAACATCGGTATTGCTGCTCACATTGATGCAGGTAAAACAACAACAACTGAAAGAATTCTTTTCTATACAGGTGTTGAACACAAAATAGGTGAAGTACATGATGGTGCTGCAACTATGGACTGGATGGAACAAGAGCAGGAAAGAGGTATTACGATTACTTCTGCTGCTACAACTTGTGAGTGGTTAGGTAAACAGATCAATATTATCGATACTCCGGGTCACGTTGACTTTACTATTGAAGTTGAACGTTCTATGAGAGTACTTGATGGTGCTGTTTCAGTATTCTGTGCTGTTGGTGGGGTTCAACCACAATCAGAAACAGTTTGGAGACAAAGAAACCGTTATGGTGTACCATCACTTGTATTTGTAAACAAAATGGACAGAACAGGTGCAGATTTCCTTGAAGTTGAAAGACAGATCCGTGAAAGACTTAAAGGTAACCCATTGGTTATCCAATTACCAATTGGTGCTGAAGAGAACTTTGAAGGTGTTGTTGACCTTGTAAAGATGAAAGAAGTGGTATGGGATGCAGAAGCAGCAATGGGTTCTGCATACAGCGAGCAAGATATTCGTCCTGAACTTCAAGATCAAGCTGATGAGTTTAGAGAAAAACTTATAGAAGGTATCTCTGAAGTTGACGGTAACGAAGAGCTTATGGAAAAATACATGGAGGGTGAAGAACTTACTCAAGACGAGATCATTGCTGGTATCAAAAAAGCAACGATCGGTATGCATGTAGTTCCAATGCTTCCAGGTACAGCATTCAAGAATAAAGGTGTTCAAACACTACTTGACGCTGTTGTTGCTTACCTTCCATCTCCAGTTGAAGCACCTGCAATTAAGGGTACTAAAATGGAAGATGAAGATGCTGAAGTTGTGGTTGACTCAACTGATAACGGTGAGTTCGCTTCACTGGCATTTAAGATCATGACAGACCCATTTGTTGGTCAGTTGACATTTATCCGTGTATACCGTGGTTCTTTGGAATCAGGTTCTTATGTACTTAACTCTACAAAAGAGAAAAAAGAGCGTGTCGGTCGTATCATGAAAATGCACGCGATCAAACGTGAAGAAGTATCTGAGATCTACGCAGGTGAGATCGGTGCGGTTGTTGGTCTTAAAAATACAACAACGGGTGATACACTTTGTTCAGAGAAAGATAAAGTGGTACTTGAAAGAATGGATTTCCCGGATCCGGTTATCTCTGTTGCAGTTGAGCCTAAAACAAAAGCTGACCAGGAAAAAATGGGACTTGCACTTGGTAAACTTGCTGCAGAAGATCCATCTTTCCGTGTTGCTACTGATGAAGAGTCTGGTCAAACGATCATCTCAGGAATGGGTGAACTTCACCTTGAGATCCTTGTAGACAGAATGAAAAGAGAATTTAAAGTTGAAGCGGAAGTTGGTGCACCTCAAGTTGCATACCGTGAAACAATTAGAAAATCTGTAAACAAAGAATACAAGTATGCTAAACAGTCTGGTGGTCGTGGACAGTTCGGTCACGTATACCTTAGAATCGAACCACAAGAGCCAGGTTTTGGTTATGAGTTCGTTGATGAAGTTAAAGGTGGTGTGATTCCAAAAGAATTTATCCAACCGGTTAACAAAGGTGTACAAGAAGCTATGGCTAGAGGTATCCAAGCAGGTTACCCTGTTGAAGATGTTAAAGTAACTGTATATGATGGTTCTTACCATGATGTCGATTCATCTGAAATGGCGTTTAAACTTGCTGGTTCAATGGGATTCAGAGATGGTTGTAGAGAAGCGAATCCGGTTATCTTGGAACCATTGATGAAAGTTGAAGTGGAAGTACCTGAAGACTTTATGGGTGATGTTATCGGTGATGTTGCTAAAAGACGTGGTCAAGTATCAGGTATGGATGACAGAGCAGGTAACAAGATCGTTAACGCGTTCGTACCACTTTCTGAAATGTTCGGTTATTCAACAGACCTACGTTCAATGACGCAAGGTCGTGCAACGTATGCTATGGAATTCGATCACTATGATGAAGTTCCAGCGAACGTAGCTAAAGAGATCATCGAAAAGCGTAATAGCTAATTTCGGGTTTCTTTACTGCACATTCGGTCGGATGGAGTTTTTCTCCATTCGGTCACTTAATACTAGTAAACTCTCTTATTACGAAAACTCCATCAAACCAAATCTACAGAAAATTAGCTACGAACTTAACGATTACTAAGATGATTGAAGAGTATTATTCTATTTTAATTTGTAAATTAGCATATAATAGTATTTAAAGGACATACCATGAGAGTAATTATTGACCTTATAGAAGATGTGAGAGAGCAGATCGGTAATCATGAAACCTATGAAGTCATGGCTGGCTTACTCAAAACAGATACACAGGATAGTACAAAACTTATCTATGCGGGTGAAGCACCGTTAAACTCGATAGAGCTAGAAAGAGAAAAAAGGCAACTGACATTCAAGATAGATGGCAGTGATAAAAAATTGACTATTGGAGAGCTTATCCCATCCATCTTGATACTTGATATGGATGCGATGCTGTTTGAGCTTAAAATGGATGTTAACGCTCAGTATAAAGATATGGAGATAGTCGGGTTTGGTAAAAATGATGAGCAGAAGCGATATATCTTGTTTATCAAGATATAACACTTCAACATTTTATCTTTTATGATTAGTGAATTTAGTCAAATATTGTGGTTTTTGTGCCAACAGTATCCAGTTAAGGCTGATATGGTGCTGTTTACAAAAATGCGCTAAAGATTCATAGGGGATCTTTTTACGTCTTTTGATCACTGCAAAATATTGCGGATCCAAGTTTAGAGAGTCTGCTATATCTCTGTCGAGTATCTTTTCTTTTTGGGTTTGTGCAGAGAGCACCTGTTTGACCCTTTGCATTACTTCATGAAAATCTATCATCGATATCCTTCGTATTCATATAAAGGTATGATAATAGATTTTTTGAAGTACGTGTAAAATTATGTCAAATTGTAATGTTTTAGTTCTTTGTACTGTCAATCTCTATCACAGTGTGTACATTCCCTCTAGGATTGAAGTCTGCGATCAGTTTCATTGATTTCGGCTTGAGCTTACTGTAGAGTGCATCATAAATTTCATTGGCAGAGTTTTCGTGTGAAATATGTCTCGTCATGAATGAATTAATATAGAGTTTGAGTGCTTTAAGCTCTATCACCTTCAAGTCCGGCTCATAACTGAGTTTGAGTGTAGCAAAATCAGGATATCCTGAACGCGGACACATACACATGAACTCAGGAAGTTCAATATTGATCGTATAATTTTTTTTATGCTCATTGGGCCAGTAGTTCTCTTCATTGTTAATATCAAATTCTAGTATCTCTTTTTCACCGTATTTCATTGTTTTCCTTTAGTTGTATCTATTGATCAGTGTCTCTTCATTGATGGATTTACTTACACCAAATCCTTGTATGTAGTTAATCCCAAGCGCTTTTAGTTTGTTCTCTTGCTCTTCATTGTCTACCCACTTTGCAACAGTCTGTACATTTAATTCTTTAGCCATATTAATTAAAGAGTGTAGCATAGCATACGTTGTTTCATCTTCTAAGTTTGTCACATAACTTCTATCAAACTGTATCATGTCAAATTTAAAATGTTTCATATACTCCATAGACGCATTGGAAGAACCAAAATTATCGATGCAGATCCGTAACCCATGAGATCTGAAACTCTTGAGGGTTTTGAGGTATCCGCTAAGATCATGGTGTGTTTTACGTTCATAGAGCTGGATAATGAGACGAGACGGGTCCACCTGTTTTTCCTCTAAGTAGGCAAAAAGTTTTGCCTGAAAAGTACTGTCTCTGAGGGAAAATGGAGATATATTAAAGGTAAATGAAATAGTCTCATCCACAAGAGGCAAGAGCTCTATCACATGTTTGATCAATGTGAAGTCATATTCTCTTCCTAGGCCTAAGCGGTTAATGATGGGCAAAAATACACGAGGTAAAATATCTTGATGGGTTTCTGATTTCAGCTTGACTGAAATTTCATATGTATCTATCGTATGGTTAGATGTGTTCAACAGAGGTCTGAAAGATAAAAGTAGTTTTTTCTTTTGGATCGTAGCGATCACATCTTTTTCTATGCTTGAAAGTTCTTGGGCATCTTTTATCTTAGGGGTAGATTCCTCTTGACTGTCATCTTCTGCTTGGCTTGCGAGGATATCTCGAAGTTGTAGTATCGCTTTTTTGAAATCTCCATTGGGATTGGTGATGATCGCAAATTTAAACTCTACGTCAATATCGTTGATGCGACCGTTCTCTTCTATCAGTGTTTCCAAAATAGTTTCTATATGTGTATAGTCATCATTGAGTGCGATCAAAAATTCTGAACCGCGTTCCCGGCCTATAAGCACCTTGTCCAAACCATTTTGTTTAAATATGAGATGCAATTTTCTAGAAATGGTATAGAGGAGATTATCAATTTGGTCACTGCTGTAATTTTCGCTTAATAAGGGAAGGTTCTCTATACTCAAGCATGCCAAAGATTTTGGTTTATACGCTTTTAGTTTTTTGACAAATGTTCTTTTATTAAATCCCTGAGTAGTTTCATCTAAGAGAGTTTCTTGTACACCTAGATTCATTAAAAAATAAATATAATAGATAGCAATAAAAGTAATGGCGGCAAGCAGTACACCATCTTTCAGACTGATGGTAAGTGTGCTGGCATGATCAATGGTCGTGTAAAAAACAAGAAAAACGAGAATGAGTATGGGTAACCCCGCTCGTAGAGCCAGGCTAAAACGTCGTCCTCTTTCTTCTTTTTGTGAGTAGAGCATTAAACATCCAAGTGTTTTACATCTTTTGCATGACTTTCAATGTAGTTTCTTCTAGGTTCTACTTCGTCACCCATGAAGAGTGTAAATGTATCACTGGCACTTTCATCGTCTTCTATAGTAACCTGTAACAGTCTTCTGTTTTCCGGTGTCATGGTTGTTTCCCAAAGTTGTTCAGGGTTCATCTCACCCAAACCTTTGTAACGTTGGATATACGCACCTTTTTTTGCTGAACTTTCAACTTCTGCAAAGAGCGTAAGAAGGTCCTGGTCTTTAAATTCATCTGTGATATGCTCATTGATCTTTTGATGGATATGGATTGCCTCATTATAATGAGGGTTCGTAAAGAGTATTTCATCTACGATGAGTTCCTCCAGTCCATCGTTTGTTTGTACAAAGAGGTGTATCGTATCTTCTGTAATGGTTTTGTTGAGGATGTTATATCCAAGTTCGGCAATGTATGCTTCTATCGTTTTTGCAAGCTCTTTATTATCTGTGCCTATCACATCAGGATTTTCGATCATATAACGAAGTACTTCAGGCAATGCAAAACGTTTTTCTATCTCTTTCAGTGTCATACGGTAGTAGGCTACGAGCTTAAAGAGATCAACCAAGTCAGCCTGTCCCATAGTCGTACTTTCAATAGCAGAGATACCGTTTTCTATCAGATAATCATTGAGTGCTTTTTCATCTTTAAGATAGGTTTCATTTTTACCTTTTTTGTAACGGTAAAGCGGTGGCTGCGCAAGATAAAGATATCCTTTTTCAATGACAGGTTTCAAGAATCTAAAGAAGAAGGTCATAAGCAGTGTTTGAATGTGGGAACCATCTACATCGGCATCGGTCATAATGATGATCTTGTGGTATCTTAATTTCTCTTCATCAAACTCTTCACCGATACCACAGCCAAGTGCCGTGATCATATTTTTGATCTCGTCGGATTTGAGGATCTTTTCCAAACGTGCTTTCTCTACGTTAAGGATCTTACCTTTGAGTGGCAGGATCGCTTGGAAAACTCTATCACGTCCCTGTTTAGCAGAACCACCAGCAGAGTCCCCTTCCACCAGGTAGATCTCAGAGATTTCAGGGTCTTTGCTTTGACAGTCTGCAAGTTTACCAGGAAGTGTCCCGATACTCATAGAGTCTTTACGTTTCACCAAGTCTTTTGCACGTTTCGCTGCATCTCTACCTCTGGCTGCAAGAAGTATCTGTGCCATGATGGCTTTTGCTTCTAAAGGTGTCTCTTCAAGGTATTTATTGAAGTGTTCAGAGAAGAATTTTTGTACCAAAGGACGAACATAAGAAGAACCTAGTTTTCCTTTTGTCTGTCCCTCAAACTGTGGTTCAGGTACACGCACGGAAACGATACATATAAGACCTTCTTTACAGTCATCCCCTGTAATTTTAACGCCTTTTTCTTTTGCGTTGGCATTTTTGGCGATATAACTTGCCATAGAACGTGTAAGACCCGCTCTAAAACCTGCTTCGTGTGTACCGCCCTCAGCTGTTTTAATGTTGTTTACAAAAGAGAGTGATTTTTCAGAGTCTGCATCACAATACATGAGTGCGATATCTATTTCGATATCATCTGCTTTACCTTGAAAAAACTGTGCAGTGGTAAGAGGTGTCTTCGTATTCATATCTTCAACGAATTGCTTGATACCGCCTTCAAAATGATACATTTCTTTTGTACCATCACGTTCATCTTTAAATTCAATAGTGATCTTTGGATTCAGGTAACAGAGTTCTTTGAATCTTTTCATCAAGATCTCTTTTTGGAAAGTGACACTATCTTTAAAGATAGTGTCATCTGGCCAGAACTCTACTTTGGTACCATGTTTTCTTGTTGTTCCTGTTGTTTCAAGCACCGCTTGCGGGATACCTTCTTTAAAGGATTGCTCATGGATCTCACCATCTTTGAAAATAGTTAGCTTCAAGTCTTTGGAGAGGGCATTTACAACAGAGACACCTACACCATGTAGTCCACCTGAAACTTTATAGGTGTCTTTGTCAAATTTACCACCGGCATGAAGTACGGTCAGTACAACTGTCGCTGCAGATATTTTTTCAGTAGGGTGTTCTTTGACCGGGATACCACGACCATTATCTTCAATAATCGCAGAGCCCTCTTTGGTAAGTGTGATTTTGATGGTATCACAAAATCCTGCCATCGCTTCATCGATAGAGTTATCTACGACTTCGTATACAAGGTGGTGAAGACCTTTGGTAGAGGTATCACCAATGTACATACCAGGTCTTTTTCTTACCGCTTCTAGTCCTTTAAGAACTTTAATATTACTAGCACCATATTCTGCCATGTTGAGACTCCATTTTGTGGGGGTATAAGTGTATATATTTTAGCTAAAACTAGCTTAGATATCCAGCTATAAAAGGGGGATTAAAGTGACAATTAAAGGAGCATTCCATTTTGTTGTTTTTTGTTGCTTATAATATCTATTTCATTGGGGTCGATGAAGAGGTTTCTTGCATAGGCTTCCAGTGCATATCTCCCTATCATAGCAGCATTATCTGAGCAGTATTCAAGTGGTGCAACATGCATCGTTTTCCCAAACTCATCACAAAGGTTTTGGTACGCATTTCGCAGGTATTTATTTGCGGATGCTCCACCTACGATAGCAAAGTCTTTGATCTTCTCTTTGGCAAAGATCTTTTTGCTTTTTTGAAGCAGGTGAAGTTTGACTGCTTTTTGAAAGGATGCAGAGAGATCAGCACGGTCCTGTTCACTCATTCCTTCACTGCCACCAAGTGCTTCTACTTGAAGTCTGACTGCATTTTTAAGCCCTGAGAGAGAAAAGGCGATGAGAGGAGAGTTACGTAACGGTACAGGAAGGTCGAAACGGTTTTCATCTCCTTTAAGTGCAAGTGCTTCTATCAGGGGTCCTCCAGGATAGCCTAAGCCCATCATTTTGGCACATTTGTCAAAACTCTCACCGACAGAATCGTCCATACTCGTAGCAAGGATCTCCATATGTTCAAAACTCTTGACTCTGATGACTTGTGTATGCCCTCCTGAGATGAGAAGTACCAGAAGGGGCAGGGTTGCTTCCTTTTCTATAAAAAGTGAGTAAATATGCCCTTTAAGATGATGCACGGGGATAAGAGGTAACTCAAGCAGAGTACTTAAGGTTTTTGCCATAGCAATGCCTTCAAGCAGGGTGACTCCCAGTCCGGGTTGATTGGTGACGGCTATGGCTTTGAGTTTTTCAAGGTAGGGTTGGGTCTCTTTGAGTATCTCCGGGAGTGCAACAGCGTGTAGTCTTGATGCAAGTTCAGGGACTACGCCACCGTAACACGAGTGTTGTGCCTCCTGGGAGATCTTTTTATGATAAAGCACTTTTTTTGTGGCTATTTCGGTGATGGCTATAGAGCTGTCATCACAGCTTGATTCAATACTTAAGATCATGATCTGTCCAATACAAGTTTTTCTATAAGGGCCCATTCCCCGTAGCCACTGTCTGCATTGATATGGCCCGCATCTTGGATAACAGTTACAGGAATATCATACTGTTGTGCCATGCTTTTGGCTTCTTCTACCTGAATGTATGGGTCATTGTCTGAAACGATCATCTGTATCTCTTTGGCATAGAGGTTTTCTGGCATCTTGCAAGGGAAAAAGGTTTTAATAGTATCTATTTCCGTGCCAAGGCTTGGCGGAGAGACCATAAAAAGCCTTTTTATCTCAGGTATTTTTTGCATAAAGTCTTGTTCTTGGCAGAGCCAAAACCACAGGGTATTGGCCAGAGAGTGGCAGACGATAGTATCCGGTTTGAAATCTTCAAGTATCTCTTTAAGCTGCTTGACCCACCTGTTCTTACTGGGGAAGTGACAGTTGTCAAGCAGAGGAAAGGAGACTGTCCCGTACTCTTTGGCGATAGCTGCAGCCAGTTCTGCTTGCCAGTGTGGTGCATCACTTCCACCCCAACCATGCAGGATGAGTACTTTATCTTTGCGTGACATAGGTTCTGACCTCTTGATCGATTTGGATAATTTCATCTATGTTCGATGCTTTTACCTCTTCAAATTTTTGATAGGCATCTAAAACCATGTCACTCATACCAAAGAAAGAACATTTCTCATCTTGAAACGCTTGAATGGCTTCTTCGTTTGCAGCATTGACCACTACACCAAGATGAGGATGTTCCAAGATGTGTTCTTTGATATTCCAGATAGGGTAACGTGCTGCTTCAATAGGTAAAAATTCCAAACTGCCCATACTCAGAAGATCTGTGGGAGGTAATATAGCTTCTTCCACTTCTCCTCTCAATGCAAAGGCAATTGGGAGTTTCATATCCACCCCTGCAAAGTGTGCAGTGGTAGAACCATCTGTGAATTCTGCGAGTGCATGGATGATCGATTTTTTTTCTATCAGTGCATCAACCTTGTTCGTATCAAAGAGCCATTTTGCCTCTAAAAGCTCAAAGAGTTTATTGGTCATAGTGGCTGAATCGATGGTGATCTTGTTCCCCATGGACCAGTTAGGGTGTTTGAGTGCATCTGAAAACGTAGCATCTTTCATTTTGCCCAGTTCCCAGTCTCTGAATGCACCACCGCTTGCAGTGATATAGAGTTTAGAGACAGGCCGTTCATTCATAAGATACCATAGTCCAAAATGCTCAGAGTCTATAGGGGTGATGCGTGACATGTCTATGAATTCTCCGGCAACCACCAGAGACTCTTTATTTGCCAATGCAACTCTTTTACCAAGGCTGGTAGCTTTGAGTGTAGGTGCAAGACCGGCATAACCTACGAGTGCATTGACAACCGTATCACTATGAGACATTTCTATAAGCTCCAAAATACCTTTTGTCCCACAGAGTACCTTGGAATGATTCACTTTTGCTCTGTCTGCTTCGTTGGCAATGGCAACCACTTTGGGTTGGTGCTTTTTGATCTGTTCATTAAGCAGGTCAATATTGTTGCCTGCGACAAGCGCTTCTATGGAAATGTTATAGCGTTCTGCGATGATGAGGGTATTGACACCTATAGAGCCGGTAGAACCGAGTAAAACGATACTTGACATGAATTAGAGTAAAGATCTCAGTGCAATAACCATGATAACCGCAGCAAAGAGATAACCGTCTATTCTGTCTAAGATACCACCATGTCCGGGGAGCAGGTCTCCAGAGTCTTTTACCCCTGCTTCACGTTTAAGATAAGACTCAAAAAGATCTCCAAATACTGAAGCTACAGAGGTCAAAAGTGTGACAATGATCGCGATCCACCACTCAACGACATAAAGTCCGGCAAAACTACCTGCAAGAGTTGCTATGATAATACCGCCAAAAACACCTTCGAGTGTTTTATTTGGAGAAGTATCTGAAAATTTTGTTTTACCTATGGTTTTCCCTGTAAAAAATGCACCGACATCCGTGAGTGCTACGGTGACAAGAAGCCAAAACATAGACGCGATACCAAAATCCTGGTAGAGGATAAGAAAGAAGAGTATTCCACTGACCGGGTAAAGGAAAGGGAGAAGCAATCTTTTGTCAAAATTATGAAAATAGGCAAGAGAAGAAGCAAATATGACTGCCATAAAGAAGAACAGATCATCCGGGTTAGGGTAAAAATAGGCCACTATCCACAGAACGACAGCCCACACATACATAGCAGGACCGGTAAGTTTGAAAAGTTTCATCGCTTCATAAAAGGCAAACATATAGATGAGACCTAAAAAAGCCCACATAACAAAAAAGTTATCCACCCAACCGATAAATCCAACAAGTGCTAATAGTGCAATGCCCGTAAGCCATCGTTCTTGATAATCTTTAAATATTTTTGTCATGGCGATACCCTCGTTTTTTAAATGAAGAATATTATAGCACGCTTTGGATTAGAGGGTACTAGACTCTAATTTCAACGCCTTCCTTCGTGACAGAAATAGTGTCATATTTGTTGTAAAGTACATTGGAACCTTCTTGTACTTTGACAAATTTACGCTTTGTGTAATCGACTTCATAATCTCCGGGGTTTTTGACAGAAAAATCTACACAGAGCTTTGCGGCAGCTTTGAGTACGGAGTCGGGCAGGTTTTGTTTATCGGTTCTGATGATGACATGGCTTGATGGCATATCACGTATATGCATCCAAAGGTCGTTGGCTTTTGCCATTTCCAGGAGTTTTTGGTTTTCGTTGCTGTTACGTCCGACAAGCACTTTATAGTCTTCTATCCAGAAGAGTTCTCCTTCCTTCAGACGTTCTTTTTTACGTTGAGACTTTCCGCGTTTGGGCACAAGAAGTTCCAGTTCATAAGGCTCATTGGCTTGTTCAAGCGCATAGTATATATTTTCATAGAAAGCTTTTTTACTTTGCAGGTTTTCTTTTTCTATGTGAACGTTCTTGGCTTTATTTTTAGCCCGTTTGGATAGGTTGAAAAAGTAATCACTCATACGGTTGACCTTCGTATCTTTGGGCAATTTTATGGTGATTTCATTGCCTTCAAAATCATAGGTTTTAAGTTTCGTGTCATAGGGTTTTATCTGATAGAGATTTGCCAGGATGAGGTGGGCATATTCTTTATACTTCTGCACTTCCTCGTTCAGTTGTACTTCATCAGGAAGTTTTTCCAAAAGTTGATTCAGTTTTTGGATCTTTTTATCGGTAAGAGCGAGTTTCTGTTTTTTTAGCTCTAAAAGTTTTTTAGCCTGTATCTGAGTATATTTCTCTTCAAGGTAAGCATCTATATCTATGATCTCTTTGCTCTCTTCTGTCCGTGTAAAAGGAGGTATCGCAAGGAGTTGTACGCCTGGACGGATGACACGAAATGAGCTGTCCGCATCGATATGTCTGAGTGCTTCTATGATGACTTCGTTGTCATCAATGAGTATGGCATTGGTATTCTTACCTGTAAATTCCAACTGCAGACAGATGATCTTGTCCTTATAAGAACTTTTGGGTGCGAGTGTCAAACGTAAGATCCGGTCATCATTCGGTACATCCACAGAGATGATCTTACTTGCAGACAAGAGTGTATGGAGCAGGGTGTCAAAAGGTGCATTATAACTTTGAATCGGTCTTTGTGATGGAGCTTTATAGATGAAACTGTGCCCTCGTGTCATATTGAAAAAGTAGCTGTCCGATTTGTCAAATACCAACTCTAAAGTATTGTCTTCAACGCGTCTGGCACGACTGATAAAAGAGAAGTCATTAAGACGTTTGGCAATGGCTTTGAGTTCATATAATTTCATTTGAGTCTTTCTTCATAATTGTAGTGAAATTCTAGCATAATTTTTTTTCGCTATAATTCGCGTAATATTATATACATTATCTAATGTAGAACTAAGGATAACCTATGGGACAAACTATGACAGAAAAGATCTTCTCAGAACATGCAGGGCGTGAAGTGCATGCAGGGGAGATCGTTAGAGTAGATATCGATATGATCATTGGAAATGACATTACGACGCCTATCTCCATTAGAGCATTTGAAGAGTCAGGTGCAGAGAAATTGGCTAGACCAGATAATTTTTGTATCGTAATGGATCACTATATTCCGGCAAAAGATATTGCATCGGCAAACCAGGCAAAGATCTCTAGGGATTTTGCCTATAAACATGATCTGAAATATTTTTTTGATGAAAAAGATATGGGTATCGAGCATGCTTTACTCCCGGAAAAAGGACTTGTGGTCCCTGGTGATGTGATCATCGGTGCGGATAGCCACACTTGTACACATGGTGCCCTTGGTGCATTTTCAACAGGTATGGGAAGTACAGACCTTTCATTCGGGATGATCACGGGTGGGAACTGGTTTAAAGTACCTGAGACGATCAAAGTGGAATTGACAGGTACGCCGGGTGAACATATCTACGGTAAAGATATCATTCTTGAACTGATCCGTCAGATAGGTGTGGACGGTGCATTGTACAAAGCGATCGAATTTACAGGTGAAGCGATCCAACACCTTGGTATGGCAGACAGATTCTCTATTGCAAATATGGTGATCGAGGCGGGAGCTAAAAACGGTATCTTCGCAGTGGATGATATCACATTGGCGTACCTTGAAGAGAGAAAAGAGATCAATGGCGGATTAAGAGCTGAACCTAAGATCCATGTTTCTGATGCAGATGCCGAGTATTGTCAAGTGATCACGATAGATACCGGAGCACTTTCGCCGGTGGTCGCGTATCCTTTCTTGCCATCAAACGGAAAGCCTATAGAACAAGCGGTTGCAGATGATCTCAAAGTAGACCAGGTAATGATCGGATCTTGTACGAATGGACGTATCGAGGATCTACGTGTTGCAGCAGAAATTGTGAAAGGCAAAAGAGTCGCACGCCATACGCGTATGATCGTAACGCCAGCCACACAGAAGATACTTCTTCAAGCACAGCATGAAGGTTTGATGGATATTTTGATCGAAGCAGGTGCCGTGGTCTCGAACCCTACTTGTGGTGCATGTTTGGGTGGATACATGGGTATACTCGGAGACGGTGAGCGTTGTGTTGCTACAACAAACCGTAACTTCGTAGGTCGTATGGGTGCCAGAACATCTGAGATCTACTTGGCGAACTCAGCTGTGGCAGCTGCTTCAGCAATAGCCGGAAAGATCGTAGACCCTAGAGATCTCTAAAATCCTGCATTGGGGTCGAACCCAAATCCTCCACCGCCAAAATCTGGCGTGCCAAAACTCTGTGTCGCAAAAGAGGGATCATTGTATCCTTCCTGTACAGAGAGTCCTCTTAACATGGTGATATCCATTTTCGGATCGATACCTTTAGGACACACAGCTGTACACTCTCCGCATAAGGTACAATCCCACACACCATTACTCTGAATGTTATCTATGATATTTTTCATATCACCTTCTCTTTTGTCAGCACTGTAACGATAGGCACGTGTCAGCGCAAAAGGTCCAAGAAAATCAGGATTGACTGCATAGACAGGGCAGGCTGAGTAGCATGAGTCACAGAGTATGCAGTCTGTCTGTGTTTCAGAGAGTCTTTCATCACTCGGTGTGAGTGAAGCCTCTTGTGTACTATGCAGCCATGCAGTACTTGTTAAGAGTGTCTCTTTGGCTTTGTGTTTATCTACTTTAAGATCACGCAGTACAGGATGATACTGAAGTGGCTCTATGATATCCCCGGATTTTACTTTATAGGCACAGGCAAGCTCTTCTCTTCCATTTACACGTACTGCGCACGTACCGCAAACCGAAGCACGACAGCCAGCTGAAAAGGTAAGTGTGGCATCTTGCGTCTCTTTAATGTAGCTCAAGGCATTCAAAAGAGGAATCTCTCCCGCAGGTAGAGTATAGAGTTGATGGGTATTGGTTTCAGAGCGAAGAATTTTTATTTGCATGTCTCTTCCTTTTTCCACTGGAGTACCCTATGTTTTTTCAGTGCTTCATCTTCATGTTCAAACCCCACTTTGTAGTGGGCTCCACGGCTTTCGTCTCTGGCAATGGCTGCAGAGATGATGGTGGGTGCCAGAAGCAGGGCATTTTGAAACTCTAAAAAGTCAATGAGGTTCTGGTTATTAGTTGGGCTTTTGTCTGAAATGCCCATCTCTTTTTTTGTCTCTTGCATCATAGTTATTTCATTTAGTGCTTCATTGAGCTGGTCATTTTCTCTGACGATACCGACTTTATCATAAAAAAGATTCCCCAGCTTCTCTCTGTAGGGATAAAAATTAGCAGTCTCTTTTTGTGATAAAAGTGCTTCTATCTCTCCAGCATCTTTTTGCTGTTGTGTATCATCTGCAGCTTTGCTACTAACAGAAACAGCATATTTATAGGCATTTTCTCCTGCAACTTTTCCAAAAGTGGTAATTTCAAGCAGGGAATTTCCTCCAAGACGGTTGGCACCATGGACTTTGGCATTGGAACATTCACCCACGGCAAAGCAGCCTTTGATCCCATTGACTTCCAGGGCGGTATCTACGTCTATTCCTCCCATGGAATAGTGAGCGACAGGTTTGATCGGGATAAGCTCTGTTGCAGGGTCAACATGTTCATGCAATTTGCAGAGTTCCACCTCTTGCGGGAGAAGTTCCATGAGTTTTGCTTCTCCTAAATGACGTACATCCAAAAAGACACGCTGTCCCTCTTTGATCTGGCTAAAGATAGCACGGGCGACTTCATCACGTGGTTTGAGCTCATCGACAAAACGCTCTCCCTTTTCATTGACCAAATACCCGCCTTCCCCTCTGGCAGATTCAGAGACGAGAATACAAGAGTGTTTAAGTGCCGTTGGATGGAACTGGATGAACTCCATATCAGAGACTGCTCCACCTGCACGCAGTACTGCCGCTATACCATCACCGGTAGAGCCGTAGGCATTGGTTGTAAATCCATGATAGAGTGCACCATATCCACCTGTGGCCATGATAACAGATTTTGCATTGATCTGCTTGACCTTGCCTGTACGTATATCTAAAAAGGTGGCACCTTTTACTGTTCCCTCTTCTGTAATGAGATTCAGAAGATAATATTCATCCAAAAAGTGTATCTTTTCTTTTAAACAGGTGTCATAAAGGGTATGGAGTATCTTGAGTCCGGTATAATCCTGGGCATAACATGCACGTTTCGCAGATGCCCCGCCCATTTGACGTTGGGCTATGGTTTGTGTACCGGATTTTTCATTGTCAAGCCTTGAAAAAGGGACACCCAAACGTTCTAACCATGCGATGGTCCCAGGAGCATCTTCACACATCTGTTGTACCATTTCTTCATCACAAAGTCCATGTGCCGACTTGATGGTATCTGCGATGTGCGAACTTACATGGTCCTCGCCTACATTGCCAAGGGCAGCGTTCATGCCTCCCTGTGCCATAGAGGTTTGCGAATTGGTAGGGTAGGCTTTACCTGCTACGGTGACGGAAGCTCCGGCATTTTTTGCTGCAAGTGCCGCTGTGAGTCCAGCACCACCTGAACCGATGATCAGTACATCTATCATATGCTCTCCATAAATACTTGAATATTTTTTACAATACCTTCAAGAAGCTTTTTTCTCGCTTCGATACTTGCCCAGGCTATGTGTGGCGTGATCAGGAGTCTTTCTTGATGTTTGACTTCATGAAGACTGTTATCGGGTGTAAGCGGTTCTTTCTCGAGTACATCCAGCCCCGCATACAATGTACGTCTGTCAAGTTCAACGGCCAGATCTGTCTCATTGATGATACCTCCCCGTCCGAGGTTTAAAAGTATTGCATTCTCTTTGATAAAAGAGAGGTTGCTTTCATTGATGAGGTTATAGGTATTTTCATTGAGCGGTGCGTGAATAGAAATGATGTCACACTCTTTGAGCAATACTTCCAAACTTTGATGCGGGTAGGTATGATGAAGATTTTTCCCGCTGGTCGAGTGGTAACTCACTTCGGCTCCGAATGCTGTTGCAACTTTGGCAACCTCTTGGCCTATGGTGCCAAAACCGATAATGCCCCATTTTTTCCCTGATATTTCATAAAAGGGCTGAGTAACATCGGTAAAAAGCCCTGATTGACTCCATGATCCATCTTTCACTACTTTATCATAATAGGCCATTTTTTCCAGGAGGTAAAGTGCCATGGCAAACGTATGCTGTACCACACTTTTTGTTGAGTACCCTGCAACATTTTTGACTTCTATCTCTTTGGATCTGGCAGCCTCCAGGTCTACATTGTTCATGCCTGTAGCAGCGATGCAAATGAGTTTCAGTGTAGGTATTGCTTCCATCATAGTTGCGGTGATGACCACTTTATTGGTGATAATAATGTCTGCACTCTGGATGCGTTCGAGGGTCTCTTCGGGTGAAGTGGTCTTGTACACGCTCAGTGTTCCAAAAGATTCAAGTACAGTGAGGTCTAGGTCATCACCCAGTGTTTTAGCGTCAAGTAATACGATATTCATAATTTGCCTTAGTGTTGAGGTATGGGTGTAGCGTTCGTCTCTTCACAGGAAGGTGTTTCTGTAATGGTAAGTGTACACCCTGCATCTCCCCCGGTACCCAGGAAATCTGAAGAGAGTTCCAATGCACTGCTTTGTACCAAGGTAGACTCTGTTACATCTTTAAGCACTTCTTCTTTCCTCTGTGCATCAAAATGTGCAATGATCTTTCTATCACCCTTTAAAATGGTCATACTTGAGGATTCTTTGATAATGAGTACAGGGATGGTGCTTATATCCACAAATTTCAAAAATCCTCTGGCATTGATCTCTTTTGCGGAGATCGGTGTATAGGCTATCTGATGTTCTGCAAAATATTTTTTCACTTTTTTACAATGGGAGCATGTCTCTGATTGTATGAGGTACAAACCAGGAGCAGTCACAAAAGATCTGTTTTGGGGTATGGTCAGGGTATTCAACCCTAAAAAAATGGAAAGTACGGTAGCCAGAACCACAGCAAAGTACTTCATTTGACTAAAGAGTGCAATGACCAGCAAAGAGGAGAAGACACTCAGACAGAAGAGACAGGGTTCAGGGTTGGCAATGAACTGGTAGCCAATAATAGTTGTTTCAAAAGCTATACCGGCGTAAAGCATAGTGAAAAAGAGTGTTTCAAACCAACGGCTTTTGAGTGAAAGGTAGCCAGAGATGATCAAAGAGAGTACGCCGGCCAAACCAAAATAATTGAGATAAATATGGTCAAATCTCAGGAGCTCTCCAGCAAGTGCGCAACCTACTTCTCCACAAAGTGAAGTATGCTGTAATCTTAAATAGGTCTCAGTGGCAATATACACAAAGAGTAAGAAGGGTAAAAAGACCCTAGAAAAAAAACGCATATGTTCTCCTGTTAATGATCAGAAATATTCTCTACGATCTGAGTGGCTCTTCTTTTTGCTTCTTCCACTTCATCCAGTACCAGACTCACTGCCATACGACGGCCTACATGTGATTCGGGTTTTCCAAAGACTCTTACAAAACTGTCTTTTGTAAAGGCAGTGTCGGGTACTTCAAGTATAGGGGTGTGGCTTTCATTTTTAGCTTTGTAGGCACCACAGGCACCAGAACCGTAGAAGGTAAAGTCAAGAGGCAGTCCAAGCACAGCTCTTACATGCAGAGCAAACTCACTTTGGCTTTGTGTGATCAGTGTGACCATTCCTGTGTCGTGAGGACGCGGACTGAGTTCAGAGAAGTAGACTTCATCATCTTTCACAAAGAATTCCACACCAAAGATACCGCGGCCACCTAGACCATCAGTCACTGCTTTTGCGATCTCCTGTGCTTTTTTGAGTGCTTCAGGTGTCATTTGCATCGGCTGCCATGAGAGGATGAAATCTCCATCTTTCTGGACATGTCCGATAGGTTCACAAAAGGTGGTTCCTGTTTCATTACGCACGGTCAAAAGAGTGATCTCATAGTCAAAAGGGACAAACTCTTCTACGATAAGCTCCGAGGCATCTCCACGTGCTTCTTTCGCGATCTCCCATGAATTTTCTATATCATCTGCTGTTCTTGCGATACTTTGACCATGACCCGATGAACTCATGACCGGTTTGATGACACAAGGGAAACCTATGCGGTTACTGGCTTCTTTAAGCCCTTCAAGCGTAGTAACAAATTCATACCCGCTTGTTTTGAGTCCCAGCTCTTCAGCGGCAAAAACACGGATATTCTTACGGTTCATTGTTTTGTTGACCGCTTCGGCATTTGGGATCACATGAAAACCTTTGGCTTCTGCTTCAAAAAGGGCTGCAATGCTGATCGCTTCCACTTCAGGCAAGATAAAACTAGGCTGCTCTTTTTCTATTAGTGCGAGTACGGCTTCTTTGTCTTGCATGTCTATGGCATAAGAGCGGTTGGCTACAAGGTGTGCAGGGGCATTTTCATATTTATCTACTGCGATGACCTCTATCCCGAGCCGTTGGGCTTCCATAGCAACTTCTTTACCAAGTTCACCTGAACCCAGGAGCATGATCTTAATAGCGTCTTTTTGTAATGTGGTCGTAAATGTCATAAGAAAACCTTCGAAAAAATAATAGATTATTCTAGCGAAAAGTTAAATAATATGTAATGAGTTAAAGGAAAATTTGTAGTAGTTTAAGTAAAAAAGTGAGATGAGTCGTAGGGCAAATGCCCTACTGCTGTAATATTACAGTCTAGACTCGTATCTTCTAAGCATGAAGAGTTTTTTAAGGATTTTCTTGCGCGTTGCAATTTTCTCTTTTTTTCTCTTTTCAGTCTCAGTTTCGTGGTGTTGTCTAGCTCTAGCTTCTGTCACGATAAGATTTCTGTCGCATTGTCTTTTGAATTTTCTGTAAGCATCATCAAAAGAGTCACGTTGTGATAACATAATTCCTGGCATCGAAAAGCACCCCCTTCCTTATCAAGATTTCCTGGTTCTGGACCAAAATAGATAAATATGAATGGGATTATATCGAGTTAGTATTAATTTGTGATAAAATGAAAGTCATAGAAGTAGTAGAAGGAGTCAAGATGCAAAAAGTATTTGAAAATTGTTATGCACTAGATAAAAGGTGTTATGAATCTTATGGGCTGAGTGAAGACATACTCATGGAGCATGCAGCTGCCGGTATGGCAGACTATATACGTACGCATTTTCCCAAAGGCACTTCTGTATTGATCGTGGCAGGGACGGGGAACAATGGTGCAGACGGTATTGCATTGGGACGTCAGCTTCATGGAGATTACGACGTCAAACTCTATCTTCCTTTTCCTCTGCATTCGTCGATGGCAAAAATACAGTTTGAACGTGCCACGCTTTTAGGGCTAAAAATAGTTGATCAAATAAGCCAGGCTGATGTAGTGGTGGATGCACTTTTTGGTGCAGGCCTCAATCGAAACCTAGATGAAGATACAGAACATCTACTGCATCAGCTCAATGCACTAAAAGCGCATAAGATCGCTTGTGACATCCCTACAGGGGTAGGAGAGAAAGGCATACTCATGCCAATGGCATTTCATGCAGATGTGACCTTGACCATGGGAGCCTATAAAGAAGCGTTGTTTTTAGATGCATGTAAAGATGTAGTAGGTGAAGTTCTGCGTATTGATCTTGGCGTAAGTTCACTTTTCTATGAAGGAGAGAGTCAAACCTGTCTACTCGAAAAATCTGATCTGAAACTTCCTAGCAGAACAGAACAGTCTACACATAAAGGTATCTTCGGACATGCAGCTGTATTTTGCGGAGAAAAGGAGGGCGCAGGTATTATCTCAGGAATGGCTGCAGCGACATTTGGTGCAGGGCTTACGACCTTAGTCGTACATGAAAGGATCACCCCTCCTCCTTATCTGATGCACTCAACGGTTGTGCCTGACAATGCATCGGCCATGGCCATAGGTATGGGACTTGGATGTCACTTTGAGAGTGAATTTTTACAGAAGTATGTGGTTAAGAGCCACCTGCCTATTGTACTAGATGCAGACAGTTTCTATAATGAAGAGATCTTGAGTGTTCTGGAACAGAAAGACAGAGAAGTTGTTATCACCCCTCATCCCAAAGAGTTTGTCGTACTTTGGAAAACCCTGACAGGGGAACAATTGACTGTGACACAAGTACAAAACAGACGTTTTGAGATGGTACGAAAGTTTAATGCCAGATATCCGCATATTACACTTCTGCTTAAAGGGGCAAATACCCTTATCATGCAAGAAGAGAGACTCTACATCAACCCTTTGGGATGTTCCAAACTCAGCAAAGGGGGGAGCGGCGATGTGCTTTCGGGTCTCATTGTTGCACTGCTTGCACAAGGGTATACTGCCATTGATGCAGCCATTCAAGCTTCTTTGGCCTTGGTGATCGCTGCGCATCAATATGAGGGTTCTTCTTATGCGATGTTGTCTACGGACCTTGTAGAAGAAGTAGGGAAATTAGAGTGTACGGTTAAGGGCTAAAACGCTACAATGCGACGATAATTAAGTATGACAAAACAAGGCAGGGAAGCATTGAATGGCAAATCGTAAAAAATTAGCAGTACTTTTTAGCGGTAAAGGAAGCAATTTCGCGTATATTGTCAACACTTTACACCATAAAGGATTTGAAGTTGTCGTTGCCTTGACAAATAATCCCAATGCTCAGGGAATAAACATAGCTAAAGAAGCATCTATCCCTCTTGAGATCATAGATTCAAAAGCGTATGAGAGTAGAGAAGCTTTTGATGCTGCAGTGGTAAAATGCCTACAAAAGTACAATCCCGATCTTACCGTACTTGCAGGCTTTATGCGTATCTTGACCCCTGTCTTTACAGAGCAGATCAAAAGTATCAACCTGCATCCCTCTTTGCTGCCAAGACACAAAGGGCTTAAGGCTATAGAGAAAAGTTATGAAGATGAACATACCCATGGCGGTGCATCTGTGCATTATGTCACTTCTGAACTTGATGGAGGAGAGGTGATCTTGCAAAAAGAGATCGCCAAAGAGGGCTTGAGTTTTGAAGACTATGATAAAAAAATACGGAGTATTGAAAAAGTAGCCCTGGTAGAAGCCATTAGAAAAGTCCTGGATTAAATTTTTTTGATGGTATATCTGTGACTGTATTGTGCCCCTTCAGAGGATAGGGTACTCTCATAAATCGTTATTTCAGGGAGGATCACTCCTAAAGATCTTTCACGATAGGTTTTGAGTTTCTCTTTGTAGGCTTTGTAATCATGTATGGCTTTGATACGGCAAAACGTAATGTGCGGTTTGAAACGATAGAGATCAAAGCCTGCATGTTTGAATTCTTTTGCTTTGTTATAGAGTTCTATGGCTTTAGACTTAGAAAAAAAGACTCTAGGCGGCCGTCCGAAATACCCTAATGCTTGTATAGGGACCTGATGTTCCAAGGCAGATATCCCTTGGAGTTTATCAAGGATAGGTTTTACCTCCTCCACATCACCGAGAAATACCCAGGTCAGATGCAGATTTTGCTCTTCTACCCATTTCCCTTCGATAATACCTTTAAAATCTTCTTGTATGGAAGCATAGTCCTCCAGAATGACAGGCGATGCGATGAAGAGTCTCATGGTGGTCCTTTTTTCATAATCAACTATGATATTTTGACATACTTTTTCACTTTTTTCTTAAATGTCAGGTGATCTTTTCAAGATATGGGCTGATTGATGAGCAAAAAGCAGATAGTGTAAAAAATCGCTATAATTAAAAAATGAACTTATAATAGGTAGAAGGAGTATAGCATGCTCAAAAGAAAAATAGCACTGTTTAAACTGCTTGGTTTTACCGTATCTTTGGACGTGAGCTGGGGTATTATTCTTTTTTTGGTGATATGGTCACTTTCTAAGGGTTTCTTTCCGAGTTATTTCCCAGGGCTTAGCCTTCAAACATACTGGCTGATGGGCGTATCCGGGGCGATAGGACTTTTTATTTCTATTATCATCCATGAGTTTTCCCACGCATTGATTGCCCGTAAATATGACATAAAAATAAAAGGTATTACGCTCTTTATCTTTGGGGGTGTGGCTGAGATGAAGGATGAACCCCACACGCCTAAAAGTGAATTTTTGATGGCGATTGCAGGGCCGATAGCCAGCTTTACACTCTCTATCATCTTCAGTGGACTTGCGCAAGTTGCGGAGACATTGAAGTTTTCGGTACCCATTGTCGCTATTTTGGGCTATTTGAGTATGATTAACCTGTTGGTTGCCATTTTCAATATGATACCTGCATTCCCTACGGATGGAGGACGGGTGCTTCGTTCATTTTTATGGTGGATCAAGGGTGATATCCATTGGGCAACACAGATAGCTTCACGTATCAGTCTTCTGTTCGCCGTTGTCATTATCTTCACAGGATTTATGCATATGATAGGAGGTAATGCTATAGGAGGGCTGTGGTGGATACTGATCGGATCTTTTCTTTTCTTTGCAGCGAATGCTTCGTATCAACAGTTAATGATCAAGGAGTCATTTAAAGGGAAGGCCGTACGCCATTTCATGAACCCAGAACCCGTGAGTGTGCCTTTTGATATCACACTGCAAGCGTTTGTGGATAAGTATCTTTATCGTTATCACTATAAAATGTTCCCTGTAAGCAGAGGGGGTAAAATAGCTGGACTCATTACGGTTCAGATGCTAAAGTTACATACACACGAAGAGTGGAAGCGTCTTTACGTGGGACAGGTCATGGAAGAACAAAATTCATCCAATTCGATCGCATCAAATACGCCTATCGACGATGCCCTGAACCAAATGAATGAAAGTGGATTCACACGTTTACTGGTAGTAGAACAGCATAAAATTGTGGGCATCATTACGCTGAAGGACCTGCTTGAATATATCACATTGAAGATGGAGTTGGAGACCATACCATAGAAGCACTTGTTGGATATACCTATATAATTTGGATGAAAATGAATAAATTTGATATAATCAAATCAAAAAGGGAGTCAAGATGGAAGAGTTTGAAACGAATGAACGGGGGAAAGCCGGGTTATCAAGAGCCCTCTATACGATCTTATATTTGATCATAGGCAGGTTTATCTCGATGATCCTTTTTGTGATTGCCATTACCCAATTTATTTACAGTTGGCTGACAGGCGAACCTAATGAAAAGATCTTACATTTTACGGAAGGTTTGGCAGAGTATGCAAAACAGATTGTTTCCTATGTGGGATTCAATACGGATGAAAAACCATGGCCTGTAGGCGATTGGCCGTATGTATAGAAACTTCCTAGTTTAATATCGATCCATCATATTATTCGGGTATATCTATTTAAATGAAAACCTTATAAAATATGTTAGATTATAAGGTTTCCGACCTCCGTCTTTCGTGAAGGGAATGATATATAGTATGAAGTGTGAATTGAAAGTTATCGTATCTAAATAAGATTTCGAAGCCAACGGTGTGCTATAATTCCGCAAAGATACCATAGAGGAACAGACATATGCAGCACTATAATGATGAAAAAAACAAAGCAGGCGCCAAAGTTCTGTTCATGATCGTGCAAATGGTAGTGCTCACTATGGTGTACATCATCATCTATACTTCTTTTGTAGCAGTGGGGTTTGCTATAGACGAGTATGGTTTGAGTGTTCTGATGTATTTCCCAGTGTTTGTGGCACTGGTCATTTTCCCTATTCTCCTTTACAAATATCGACAAATGTTCAATGCAGGTAAAATGATGGGTGCCTTCATATGGACGATGGCTACAGCATCGCTGATTATTGTTTTACTTTATGTCTATGTTGCACAAATTACAGGGTAACTACTCTCCTTGATACGATTTTTCCCTAAAAAACACCAAAAAATACTCAAGCTCTCTCTCCCCGCAGCAGTGAATTCACTGCTCGATATGCTTCAAATTATTACCGACCTTATAATGGTGGGACGACTTTCTGCTTTTGCTGTGGCAGCCGTAGGGCTTGGACTGCAGTCGCTTATGTTCTTGTTTGCGATGCTTTCTTTGCTTCACATCGGTACTTCGGCGCTACTTTCGCGTTTTGTGGGAGCAGGGCAGATGAACCGCGCTTCAGTAGGACTCTCAACCCTGCTTCATTTTGTGCTATACCTCTCTTTGCCACTCATGGCCTTTTGGTACTTTTTCGCCTCAAATATCTATGTATGGTTTGGTACAGCAGTTGAAGTTGTCAGATTGGGTGAAGCGTATGTACAAACGTTGACATGGATGCTTCCTTTTGTATTGGGAAAACTGGTCTTTGTGACGGCACTGAACTCTGCAGGAGATACCCATACCCCTATGAAGATCAAGATAGCCTCTATTGTGCTCAATGTATTTTTAAACTATCTGTTGATCTTCGGTAATCATGGATTTCCGGAACTGGGTGTGATGGGTGCAGCGGTAGGTACCGTGATCGTCAATATCCTGGAACTGATCGTCTATATGGTTCTCTATCTTAAACATAAAACACCATATATACCTGCTTGGCATTACTCTACATCACTCTTAAAACGTGCACTGAAAGTGGGTATTCCTGCTTCGTTTGAACGTTCCTTGACATTTGGAAGTTTTATGCTGTTTACGGTGATCATCGCACAGTATGGCACAGAAGTATTGGCAGGGTATCAGATAGGGTTGCGGGTAGAAGGATTGGCTTTCATGCCGGGTATTGGATTTACCATTGCTGCGATGGCACTCATGGGACAGGGCTTAGGTGCAAAAAAGCCTGAACAGTCCAGAGAAGATGTCATTCTCGTACTCAAATACACCGTTAGTTTCATGTTCTTTCTCTCCTTTTTTATGATATTTATGCCAGAGAAGCTCGTGTGGTTCTTTACCGATGATGCACAAACCATTGAAGAAGCGAGTCTTTATTTGCGTATTGTAGGATTGTCACAAATCCCTTTGGCTTATAATTTTGTCCTTTCTGGTGCCCTGCGGGGAGCAGGGGATACCAAACGAACGTTGAAGATCAATCTTATTTCTGTATGGCTTGTCCGTATCATTCCTGCTTTTGTGTTGAGCTGGTATTTTGAGTCTATCTTGTTGGTCTATATAGCAATGATATCAGATACGTTTGTAAAAGCCACATGGCTCTGGAGGACTTTCGATAAAGGTGAATGGCAAAAGATAAAAGTCTAAACGATCTATTGTCCATTAGTACCTTTCTAAGTCTTACTTTACATCGTCCTTACATCTAAAAAACTTCCACTCTCATACTCCAGAAGTTGAGGGAAAATATTGATAAGATTTTTGGCTGCTTCCCCAGCTGTTTGGATAGGGTTCTCTTTCAATCTTTTGGCCGAGGGGAATAGGGTATCATCCACTTCTTCTATGATATGCTCAACCATAGGAGTACGGATAACCCCCGGTGCCAGTGCGGTAAAATGGATCTCGGGTAACTCTTTGGCATAGACACTGAGTAACATGTTTAGCGCGGCTTTAGAGAGTGAGTATGCACCCCAGCCTTTAGATCCATTCACTGCAGCACCTGAGCTTATCCCTATAACTTGTTTTACCTGTGCATGTTCATGGAGGGTGTCTATGAGTTCTTTGTTTGCCCAGACATTGACTTCCATTACTGCTTTGGCATCCATTAGATCTGTTTGAGAGAGTGTTTTTATGTCACCTAAGAGACCGGCATTAAGGATCACTATGTCAAATGAGCGGTGTTGAAAAAACTCTTTCAGTGTCGATTGGATCATAAAGGTTTCACTCAGGTCATAAGGGAAAAAGAAAAAATGAGGATAATGGTCAAGTTTTTTTGGAATGGTTTTACCTATGGCATAGACCGTGTCACCATTCTCCAAATATTTTGTAGCTAAAGCTTCACCCAACCCAGAACTCACACCCGTAATCAGTATGTTTTTCATCACTCTCATCCTTTTGTAATATATTTGCCATTTTGATATGATATAATTATATCAGAAAGTAAAAGTCCTATAAAACATGATGGAATCATGATATTTTAACGGGATCTATCTAATCAAAAAGGAAAGCAATGAGCAATAAAGAAGTAAAAACTTTAGATCAAAGAATTGAGCGTATCTATAAAATGGCAAAAGAACATTTTGGTGAAGTACGTTTTGTAGGGATCAAAAAACATACAAAGATAGGTTGGGTTGCCAAGATACAGTTTGACGAGTTTGAATCTCTTGTTGCTGAAGGTGAAAATGCTACAGTTGCATTGAAAAATCTACGTAAACGTCTTTCAAGAATTATAGACCGTTACAATATGGTATAAACTTTGAAAAAGAATATTATTCTCATAGGTTTCATGGGTGTAGGGAAAGGTACGACTGCCCGTGCATTTGCAAAAAAATATGGTACCTATATCATAGATACAGATGATCTTATAGAATCTAAAGAGAACAAAGAGGTCAAAAAAATATTTGCTAAAAAAGGTGAAGCGTATTTTAGAGCACAAGAACAGGTCACTGCCAACTGGATAGAGAAATGTGTGACAGGTACGCTCATCTCTTGCGGCGGTGGTTTTTATAAAGTGGATAATCTTAAAAAACTGGGTACGGTCGTGTTGCTCGATGCTTCATTTGAATGGATTCATCAGCGTCTGAAAACAGCGAAAAATGCTGAATCAAAACTTGCAAAACGTCCACTTTTTTCAGATGAAAAAAAGGCAAAGAAACTCTATAATGAACGTGAAAAGGCGTATAGAAAAGTGGCAGATGTGATCATAGATGTGGAAAATCTTACTTTAGAGGAACAGATCACGCAAATTGCTAAAAAATGTAAGGTTTAATGACCGTTTTGTTTTAAACTCCAGTGATCCAACCCTTTATACACAGCGGTCAGTAAGCCGAATATAAGCATGGTGCTACCCATGCAGTAGGGTGCTTGTTCTATAAATGGGGTGGGAGATTGTGAGATGGTAAAGATAACATATCCCCACACTAAAAAAGCGATAAACCCCAGCAGGCGCTTGGTCCAAATGATAAGTAAGAGTGATGTTTCTTTTTTCATATGCTTATTTTATCCAAATTTGATATAATTTCAACAAATAAACTTTGAGAGTATAAATTGCAACGATTTGAAACGTATCTAAATGAAAACCTGCCACAAGTACCAAGTTTCCACCCTATCTATGAAGAGGCACTTGGCGTCATGCTGACTGCCGGGGGAAAACGTTTTCGTCCTATGCTGCTTTTAAATATCGTTGATGCCTATGAACCAATGCTCTATGATTCTGCATTACCTGTAGCACTTGCACTTGAAATGTTCCATACCTACTCTCTTATACATGATGATCTTCCTGCGATGGATGATGCTGATCTGCGTCGCGGACATGAGACCTTACATAAACGTTTTGATGAGGTAACTGCCATACTTGCAGGAGATGCACTTAACACGGATGCTTTTTATCTCATCGCCAAAGCACCACTGCGTGCAGATGTGAAAATCAAACTTGTAGAATTATTGGCACGTGATGGCGGCGGTCGCGGTATGGTACTTGGACAGGCCATAGACTGTTATTTTGAGAATACCCCCCTGGATATTGAACAGGTCAAAACACTGCATAAGAACAAAACGGCCAAACTCATCGCCACTTCCATGCAGATGGGAGCGATTATCGTAGGACTTGAGAAGAAAGAACAAGATGCACTCTATGATTTTGGTATCGAACTGGGATTGTTATTTCAAATACAAGATGACATTATCGATGAGACACAGAGTGAGGAAGAAGCAGGTAAGACCACAGGAAATGACAGTGATAAAAATAGCTTTGTCAATCTTTTAGGACTGGAGAAGAGTGTTGAAGAAGCAGATACTCTGGCAAAAGATTTACAAAGACGATTTGAAGACTTTGATGAGAAGCTGCAAATGGCTTTACAACCCTTGATGAACACATACCTATACAGACATAACTAAAGGAATAACTATGGCAATGACAGAGCAGAACATTATGCGTAAAAAGATGGCAAATACGATCAGATTTTTAGCGGCTGATATGGTACAAAAAGCAAATTCAGGACACCCGGGTGCACCTATGGGTCTTGCAGATATCGCAGTAGTGTTGAGTGAAAAACTGAGCCATAACCCTAAAAATCCAAAATGGCTCAACCGTGACCGTTTGGTTTTCTCAGGAGGGCATGCTTCTGCACTAATCTACTCTCTTTTACATCTTTGGGGTTACAATGTAACTCTTGACGATCTGAAAAATTTCCGTCAACTAGATTCTAAGACACCGGGACACCCGGAGTATGGACATACGGATGGTATAGAGATCACGACAGGTCCTTTGGGACAGGGTATCGCTAATGCTGTAGGTTTTGCTATGGCAGAAGCGTATACCGCCAATCAAGTAAACTCAGAGACCTGTGAACTAATAGACCATAAAGTCTATTGTCTCTGTGGTGACGGTGACCTGCAAGAAGGTATCTCTTATGAAGCCTGTGCCCTTGCTGGACACTTGGGGCTTAAAGATATGGTGCTTATCTATGACAACAATGCAATTACGATCGAAGGTGATACAAGTATTGCATGGAGTGAAGATGTAGCCAAGCGTTTTGAAGCGCAGAACTGGAACGTGATGAAGATCAACGGGCACTGTTATGATGACATCGAAAAAGCGTTGGAAGAAGTAAAAACAGCCACTAAACCTACCATTATCATTGCCAATACGATTATCGGTAAGGGTGCAGGCGATATGGAAGGGTCTCATCATACACATGGTGCACCTCTTGGCGCTGACATCATTGCTGAGTCAAAAGCCAAAGAAGGTTTTGATCCTGAAGCCTTTTTCCAAATCCCAGAAGATGTACTACTCAGATTCAGATGTGCATTAGAACAGGGTGAACTTGCGGAAAAAGAGTGGATTCACAGACAAAAAGAAGCACCGCTTATAGAGCAGAACAAAGCGTTGGATAGACTGCTTAACCCTGATTTCTCCGCGATCGAGTTCCCGGACTTTTCTGGAGATGCTACGATGGCAACAAGAGACTCAAACGGTAAGATACTCAATGCCATAGCCACAGCTGTCCCCTCTTTCATTGGGGGGTCAGCAGACTTGGCGCCGTCGAACAAAACAGAGTTAAAAGATCTGGGAGATTTCCCTAAAGGAAGAAACCTGCACTTTGGTATCCGTGAGCACTCTATGGCTGCTATCACAAATGCTATAGCGCTGTATGGTACAACGATCCCGTTTAATGCAACATTCTTTGTATTCTCGGATTATCTCAAGCCCGCAGCACGTATCGCAGCATTGACAAAGATTCAAAACTTCTTTGTGTGGACGCATGACAGTATCGGTGTAGGGGAAGATGGTCCTACACATGAGCCTATCGAGCATATGTCTCAGTTTAGAGCTTTGCCTAACTTCTATGTATGGAGACCGGCAGATGCAACGGAGAACGTAGAAGCATGGAAAACAGCACTGACTATGCAGGCACCACACGGTTTTGTTTTGAGCCGTCAAAAACTTCAAACACTGAAGCCAAAAAGAGATTTCGGTGATGTAAGCAAAGGTGCTTATATCGTCAAAAAAAGAAAAGATGCGAACATGACATTGATGGCTTCAGGATCTGAATTGATGACTTGTCTCAAGGCAGCATGTCACCTGGCGGTACTTGGTATCAAAGCAAACGTGGTTTCCGTACCATGTCTTGATCTTTTCAATGAGCAGGATACAGAATACAAAGCAGCAGTGGTGGATCCAAATACAAAAGTACTCGCAGTAGAAGCAGCGACAGGTACAGAGTACTACCGTTATGCAGATGATGTTCTGGGAATGGAAAGTTTCGGAGCCTCAGCACCGGCAGAGCAACTCTTTGAGAAGTTCGGATTTACACAGGAAGGTATCATGAAGCGTGCATGTAAACTCATGGATGTAGAGTACAGAGAAGTAGAGCTTGGAGAGTGTAAACTCTAATCTTATTTTTAATTTGTTATGATCGTTATTCAAATCCCTTGAGATTTGTATGACGAGACTTAAAATAAACTCTTTTTTAGCGCTTAAAAATATAGGTAAATGTGTTAATATTGTCTTTCGAGTGAACGCTATATTTGATATGGTTTTTCTCACAAATATTTTTTACCATATTTAATCCCAATCCTAAACTCCGTTTTGCACCATAACTTTCTGTATAATCTTTATCAAATATTTTAGATACATTCTGTATATTTGGTCCTTTAGAGATAAATTTCAAAATTATTTCTGAATTTGTTTTTTCCAAAACAATCTCTATTTCACTTTTATCGTAACTATGTTTAATGGCATTAGATAGATTATTGTCGATGAGCCTTTCCAATTCTGTATCATTGATAGTTATTTTTATATCGTTTGGAATATCGGTAGATATAGTTTTATTATTGGCATTGGCAATGACGTCAAAAAAGTGAACTCTTTCATTAAGAAAGTTTGTAAAGTCAATCTCTATGGGCATGTATTCTATCCTATCATTTGAAATAATATAGGATAGGTCCTCATATGAATTAGAAAGCATGTTTATAGCTGAATGTATTTGTGTTATACAAGAAGAATTTTGTAATTCAGTTTGCATTTCTATGAGTGAAGTGTTTGTCATAATGACGGTGAGTGGCGTTCTTATCTGGTGTACCATATCAGCAATGAACAGTTTGTTTTCCTCCAGTAGTGTCTGATTCTTTTCTACTTGTTCTTGAAGTGTTATATGTAGCACTTCAAGTTCTTTTTTATCTTTGTATTCTTCAGTTTTATTTTCTATGATTCCCACGCCACCAAGAATAGTATTGTCTGTATCTTTAAACGAAAAAGCTGTTATCTTTATCCAAAAAAAAGTGCCGTTTGGAGCAAGATAAGATCCTGTATATGATTGATGGCCTTTGGTGAGAGAAAGATTAAATATGTTTAAAATATTTTTATTGTGGAGAGAGCCAAGGTTCATCCCTATCATAGTATTGTCTTGCCCAAATATCTCATATACATGTTTATTGGCATATGAGATATTCAAGTGGGTATCATATGAAAACATGGCAAGAGGTGATTCTGCAAATATGTTATTTAGCAGATCTTGTTGTTCTTTTAACGCTTTGAGGTTTTTTTGTTCCGTATAGTTATTATGGATCATACCTACCTGTGATATGAAAAATAATATCATGAGTAGTGAAAGGATGTTACCTGGTGATGAGTGGATCATCAATAAAGATCCAATTAAAGGAAGCATAATGATGCTGACATATACTATAGCAATACGAAAATCAGCTGATAAAGAAGTTGTTCCCCCGGCAGTGATACCCACTAAAGATGCCAGTACAAAAAGTTGATAATATTCATTCAGGTAAGGGATAAATACAAAGCTGAGTGAAGATACCAGCAATGCTAATAACAAAACAGATAACATAAATTTGTTATGCCATGTTGCAAGCGAATACCTTTGAAAGTTTGTTTTGAAAAGATATAGATCATAGAGTCTTAATAGTATAACTGTAATCATTAGACTAGCCCAGATGACAATAGTATAGGAAAGTTCAGAATATAAAAATATTGCTATAAGTATAGTAAATATTAGGGCGGTTGGAAGACTTTTTTGTGTAAGAGTATAGAGTGTAGTTACCATAGAGGTATTTATAGGTTGTAATTGTTTTAATTTGGATTGTATTTGTTGAAGTTTATCTTTGAGATTCAATAATATACCCCTCTCTGATTTTTGTTTGTATTATATTAAAGGGTAGTTTTTTTCTCAGTTCAACAAGCAACTGTCGTAAAGGATATGTCTCTTTAATCTCACCTTCCCAAACATAATCATGAATCAGCGCATTAGGAACAACAGTGTTTATATGTTTCATCAATAGGGCACAAAATCTTTTTTCTTTATATCTAAATTTTATAGGCCTGTTTTGATAATAGAATTCTTCTCTGCTGAGATCATAAGTAAGTTCATCGTTTAAAGTGATGATTTCAGGCTTATTGATAGCCAACAAATTATTGATCCGTATATCGAGCTCTTTTAAATGAAATGGTTTCTTGATGTATTCACTGCAACCATTTTCAAAGGCCGTAGAAAAATTTTGTATCTCCAAAGATGCAGTAATAATGATGATTGGTGTATTCAGATCTGTTTTTCGAATGTGTTTAAGTAGGTCTAAACCATTAATACGAGGGATGTTGATATCAATAATATAAAGATCGAAATTACCATTATCTATTTGATCAATGGCATCTAAGCCATCTTTCATACATATAGTATCAAACTTTTTGATTTCACAAAATCTGCTAATGGCAATGCTCAGTTGAACATCATCTTCTATAATCAATACATTCATGACTAAAACTATACTCTCTTTCTGTCATATTTCTGTCATATTTGGTTGAAAAATCTTAGATGACGAGAATAATGACATCAATAAGGTATAGTTTGAAACGAAATAGTTGTAAAGGAGGATTGAAAACGTGAGATCTATTCAAAGAACGTTAGACACTCGATGACAAAAAACAAGAAAATTTATTCAGGGGGACAGACAAAGTAACGCATATTGATACTCTGCAATGGCGTGCTCCATCCTATGCAGTAGGTTTTCTCTGCGCTTTTCACAACAGTATACTCTTTTTGAAAATAGTGTTTAAGTACGGTTTCTATGGAAGGGTTTTCCCCTTCGGTTTCCACTATCCAGATAAAGGTCAGTTTTTTTAACTGATGTACCTCTTTTCTTTTTCGGATGATGGCACGTAAAGATGCCTCGACCTCACAATCGGTAGTTTCTTCACTAAGAACAGTAACATCGATAACAGCTTCCAGCCCATCGACACTTTGAATTTTTTTCCAGTAGTCATGTTTGAATTTATTGAAAAATGTCGGTTTAGGGATAGTTTTGCTTTTGGCTACGATATAGTTGACCCTTTGGATGTAAGAAGGTGCCTGTGAAACAATCTTTTCGATCTGCGTATCGTCATAGGCACAAGGGGTAAATCCTTCTGTATCTAAAAGGTTGTTTTGTGTGAAAAAAGCAAGAGACGAGGGTTCCGTGATCCTTGTCTTTTCATGGACCACAGCGACAGGATACTCTTTTTGACATCCATAGTGACTCTCATTAAAGAGCAGATGTAATGCATCTTTTATCTGTATATTCGAAGGCGTATGTCTAAGTGCCTCCTGGAGCTCTTTAATAAGTGGTGTAAGCATTAACTCAACATCCCTCTGATCTCATCTTCATCTATGAGGTCTTTTTCATATTTGACAACAGCGATGTTCTCTGTTTCATTCACATAACTCTCTACAATAGCTTCATGACTCGTCAGTGAAGCAACTCTTTCACGGTCAAAGATGTCTAGTGGAAGGTACACATTCCCTCTGTTGTTCGGGTTTGGCATGGTCGCTACCCAGATGAACCATACTACAGAGATGATCGCTACCACAACGGCAAGTGTTGCTCTGTCATAGTGCTGCATGAGCCAACCTGCAAGCAGACCACCCAAGAAGATACCAACATAGGCAAAAGTATTTGCCACACCCAGTGCTGCACCTTTTTGATGGACTTTGGCAAACTTGGCTACAAAACTCTGTAAGAGAGGCTCAAACATATTGAATCCGATAAAGAAAAGCACTACACCCACGACAAAGACCCACGCAGCACTAGCAAATCCCATCGCAAGAAAACCTAAGAAAATAACAGAAACCGAGATCATAAAGACTTGTTTCCCTTTGCCGTACTTCTCTCCAAATATTGCTGCAGGTGCCATAGCGAAGAAACCAAAGATCATCGCAGGGAAATAGACTTTCCATAACTCAGATTTTTCCCAACCAAAGCCACCTTCTGTCAGTCCTTGTGTCATCACAACCGGAATGATAAAAAATGCCATGGTCATAATAGACGAATGGAAAAGAAAAGTAATGTACATACGTGTCAGAGACTTGTCTTTAAAGACTTCTAGCATTTTAGACTCTTCTTCTGCATAGCTGTGAACAATGGTTGGAGGTTGAGGTACGGCAGTAAATAAAATACCGATCGCCATCACTGAAAGAATAGCAGTCAGCCAAAAGAGTTTGTCTATCCCCCAGTAACCACCTACAACAGGTGCGATGATCATCGCTGCTGCAAAGCTCAGCGCGATCGTCCCACCCATGATGGCCATGGCATGTGCACGCTGCTCTTCTTTTACCAGATCTGCAACCATCGCTGAGACCACAGAACCGATGGCTCCTGCACCTTGTAAAAAACGTCCGACAAGAAGCATATAAATATTCTCGCTGAGTGCAGCGATCACTGAACCGATGATAAAGATGATCAGACCAAAAAGTAGAGTCTTTTTACGTCCTACTTTGTCACTAACCAGTCCAAAAGGTACTTGAAAAGCTGCTTGAGTAAGCGCATAACCACCTACAACAAGACCTGCAAGGAAGGGTGTTGCACCTTCCATGTCAAGTGCATAGATGGAGAGAACAGGAAGAACGATAAAGAGTCCAAAAAATCTCAGACCCACAATGAGACTGAGCGGCATGATCTGTTTAATCATAGTGATACCTCTATTTAGATAAAATTTCTCTCATTATATAACGAAATATTTAAGAGTAGATGATAAAGAGAAAGATCTGTCATCTCTCGTAAAAGAGGAAGCTTGAGTGGAAGGGATTTTCACAAAGTTTCACTCTGTGACAAGGAGAGAGAAATGCGTATCGTTCTAGCGACAGGGAATAAAGGAAAACTACGTGAATTTAAACAAATGTGTCAAGATGAAGTGGTTGCTTTTTCTGAACTTTTAGGTGAATTTGATATCGTAGAAGACGGAGATACATTTTCGGCCAATGCACTCATAAAAGCACGTGCGATCTATGAGAAACTGGGGGAAGAGTATCTGGTGATATCAGATGACAGTGGTATTTCTCTACCACTACTTGACGGGGCACCGGGGATTTACTCGGCACGTTATGCAGGAGAAGGTGCGACAGATAAAGAGAACCTCTATAAACTGATAGAAAAGCTTAAAGAAAGAGGTGTAAAGTCTACACCGGCATATTATACTGCAGCGATCGCTATCGTTTCCAAGTATGGAGAGTATGTGGTGCATGGTTGGATGCATGGAGATGTCATAGATGAAGCCAGAGGAGAGAAAGGGTTCGGGTATGATCCGATGTTCATCCCTGCAGGATTTGACAAGACACTAGGGCAGTTAGATGATGATGTGAAAAAAAGGATATCACACAGAGCACAAGCAATGAAATTGGCACAGCCGATCATACAAATGTTAAAGGGTAAACAATGAAAAAACAGTTTATGGAAGATCTTCAGGTCATTTATGACGAATTGCAAAGCAGACAGGCCGGTCTTAATGCCTACTATGAACTTTTAGATAAGGGGCATGACAAAGCTAACGAGATCGTGGATGCTTTTTTAAGCCTCATAGATATCCCTAGAGATGATGACGCTACGATGGCTGCACTTACACGTATCGTTAATCTTCGTGAAGATGCCTTGGAACAGGTTTTGGAAAAAAATGGTTGTTCTGCAGATGAGATAAGAGTGAAAAAAGAGTTGGCATACGGATTTGTCAGTACGATGTATATCACACGGCATGAAAATTTCATTGCATGGGTAGAGGAGAAGCAGCTTCTTACACCTTTTTATCGTTCGTTGATGCTTGGTGTACATTATGTTGGTGTTGCTATGAGCGTCTGGCAGAGCCACTGGACAGATCACATTCTTTATTCTGTGAACCTTGAACTCAGCGAAATGTTTAATGGTGATGATGCAAAAGTATTTGAGATGCTTCAGAATGAGTCTCTACTAGATGCAGACGAGAGTGGATCTGTAGGAGATAGATCTTACTCTGTACTTAAAAAAGAGGATACAGGGTATAAAAGTGTTGCCTATGCGGAAGCATTTCCTGAAGAGGTGACACAAGTGACTACAGCACTTGAACAGCTCATTGCACTTTTGAACCAACATGAAGATACTGTCTTTCATCAAAAAGCAGAGTGGATAGCCTATTTTACAGCGATCAAAGCGGCTTTTATGCATACAAAAACCGATGAACTGATAGGTAAATGGGCAGATGTAGACAGACGTTGGATGGCTGTAACGACACCTTTGCAGGTAGGGCATCCGTTAGAGTATTATGAAGATCATTATAGAAAAGCTGTTGCACTAGAGTGGGATCTTCGTATTGTCAATCCTAAATTACAAGAAGGTTCAAGTACGCGTAACAACATTAAACTTTTTGCCTATGAAATGGCAAAAGATTTTGGTGAAGAAGCCTTGCATACTATGAGCAAGAATCTTTTACAGGTTGATGAAACCCAACTCTATATAGGTCAACCCGTCCTTTACTACGGAGCAGAATTCAATGGTCTTTTCTCGGCACAAGTAGTACCGAATGATGAACAGGTTTCAGCAGAACTTGGCAAGAAGATCTTTGCGTATGCCGATTTTGTCATGGAGTCTAAAAAATCCAAACCTATCATGAAACTTTCCGTTGAAACAATGGGTGAAGATTTTGTGAAGACACAAAGAGAGCTTATAGATACAGATCCTAACCTTTGGCATGAGCTTTATGATATCTCTACTGTAGGACATGAGTACGGACATATCTTATGGATAGATGCAGATACAGAAACCAAGATGAATGCTTCTGGACAGTTTAAAAATATCGAAGAGTTCAAGGCGACAGCAGGTGGATTGATGGCATTTTTCTCCAATGAGCGTGAAGCGCTGAAAACACACATTGTAGATGATCTTGTTTCTCGTGCTGTAGGGCTGATGGCCTGGCGTGAAGTAGGTGAAGTATTGCCCTATTATTGTGAAGGATTGATCCATCTGGATATTCTTTTCAGCTCAGGTGTTATCACGTATGACGGAGAGATACGCATTGACTACAGCAAGTATGGCAAGATGAAAGAAACCTATCAAAATGCCTATAGAAATTTAGCCGAAAATTATCTTTCAAAAGTAGATGCAAATCTTTATTTAAGTACCTATGCAAGTAAAGAAAATGGTGTATATTTACCGGTAAAAGAGGAGATAAGATCGTTTGTAGAGCATTATTATACAAGATATAAAGAGATAGGTCAGCAAACTATCGTACTTTCTTAAGCGCGCAGTAGAAGGGACCTCCTTCTCTTCTACCATGATTTAATTCTTTTTCTTCACCATTCTCTAACTTCTTTTTGGATATAATCTCGCTAATTACGCCGTCGTCATGATGGCGATTGCGAGGATATTTATGCTACTTTTTACCCCAGGACCTACACCAGTACCGGAGTCTGTTCGCCAAGCTATGGCAACACCTACACTACACCATAGAACACCAGAATTTGAAGCCATTTTTAAAGAAGCCCGTGAAAGACTTTTAAAACTTCTTGGAATGGATGAGTGTGTGATGATAGCCTCTTCAGGTACAGGTGCCATGCAAGCATGTATGTTGAACTTATGTAAGACTAAAGCATTGACGGTAAACGCCGGTAAGTTTGGTGAGCGTTTTGGAAAGATTGCTGATGCAATAGGAAGAGCTAAAGTGGAGCTCAGCTATGAGTGGAATACACCGTGTTCTGTAGCTGATGTTGAAAATGCTTTGCATGAAAATACAGATATCGATGCGATCTTTATACAAGTGTGTGAAAGTGCCGGCGGACTTCGCCATCCTGTAGAAGCGATCGCGAAAAGAGCCAAAGAGATCAAACCTGATATTATGATCGTTGCAGATGGTATCACAGCAGTAGGTGTGGAGCGTATCGACATTTCGAATATCGATGCATTGGTCACGGGGAGTCAAAAAGCATTGATGCTTCCTCCCGGACTTGCAATGATCGGCTTTTCAAGTGCAGCTGTAGAGAAGATAGGCAAAGGAGTGGACTACTACTTCAACCTTGCTTCAGAGATTAAAAAACAGCAGCAGAATACTACGGCATATACAGCAGCAACGACACTCATCATCGGTCTCAATGCTATTTTTGATGCGATTGAAGAAGAGGGGATCGATGCTTTATATGCAAATACTGCAGCAAGAGCAGCAGCGACACAAGCGGCGCTTGAAGCGATCGGTTTTGCGATGTACCCACAAACTCCGGCACTGTCTATGAGTACTGTATTGGATGAAGATGCAGAGCCAATACGCAAACTACTCAAAACGAAGTACGGTGTTAACATGGCAGGGGGTCAAGACCACCTCAAAGGTAAACTTTTCCGTATCAATCAGATGGGTCTTATCCCTGTCTATGAGTCTGCATGGGTCGTGAATGCTATTGAGTTGGCCTTGGCTGACATGGGTAGAAGAGAGTTTGATGGTACGGCAAGCCGTGTCTTTAACGAAACATATTTTAAGAAGAGTAACTAAATGATATTTGAACACGAGATCCCTAGTGGGAGCAGGCTTTATTTTGGACAAAGTGCCAAGATAAAAAGAGAGATAGAAAGTATCGCAAGTGAAACATTGGGGACGCTTGGATTTGAAGAGATCGTAACACCACTCTTCTCTTATCATCAGCATGAATGTTTCGAGGATCAAAAGCTCCTGGTCAGACTCAATGATGCAGAAAATCATGAAGTGACATTACGTGCAGATTCTACGGCAGATGTAGTACGTATTGTGACAAAAAGACTGGGGCGCAGTACAGAGTCTAAAAAGTGGTTTTATATCCAGCCAACGGTAACGTTCCCGACACAAGAGCAGTATCAGATCGGTGCGGAAGTGATCGATGGCAGTTTTGAGGAGATCGCAGAAACCACAACAACGCTTTTAAGCCAGATAGGATCAGAACCGGTCATGCAGATAGCCAATATCCGTATCCCGCATCTTTTAAATGAAAAATACGGGGTCTCTTTAGAAGTATTGAAATCGATGCATGTTGAACAGATCATGGCGGCTGATCTGCCTTGGATCGAACAACTTATAAGAATCAATGCCGTGAGTGACCTTGAAGATCTGAGCCCGTTTCCTGATGACATCAAAGTGGAGCTTGAAAAGATCAAAGAGGCGACACAAAAAGTAGCGTATAGCAATATGGTCATCTCTCCACTCTTCTATGCGAAGATGAGATATTATGACTCTTTAACATTCAGGATGTTTGAAGGCAACAGTCTTTTGGCAAGGGGCGGAATATACACCATAGACGGTGTAGAAGCAGCAGGATTTGCACTCTATACAGATGAGTGTGTCAGTAATAAAATGAACAGAGGATAGGGTAGATGAGTAAAGCAGATTTGATCGTAGGTCTCCAATGGGGAGATGAAGGAAAAGGAAAGATCGTTGACCATATGGCACAGACACATGACTATGTATGTCGTTTTGCAGGTGGGCACAATGCCGGGCATACGATTGTTATTGGTGACAAGAAGTATGCGCTTCACCTTATCCCTTCAGGTGTACTGAACCCTAAGGCTAAAAACATTGTAGGGAACGGTGTGGTACTTTCACCAAAAGATTTCATTAAAGAGATGGAGCAGTTTGATAATTTGGAAGGGAGACTGTTCCTTTCAGATAAAGCACATGTACTTTTGCCTTACCATGCACTTATAGATCAAGCCAAAGAGCGTCTGAAGGGTGACAAAGCCATCGGTACAACAGGTAAGGGGATCGGACCTGCCTATGGTGATAAGATCGCTAGAGTAGGACATAGACTGGGTGAACTACTCAACCCTGAAAAACTCACAGCAAAAATCTTAGAGTTCTTTAGTATAAACAAACCTGTATTTGATGCTATGGGTGTAGATGCACCTGTGGAGGCAGAGCTTTTAGCTGAGCTGGAAGGGTACAAAGCAGTACTCGGGCCTTTTATTACAGATACGACACAAATGATGTGGGACATTCTGGATGACCATAAGAAGATACTTTTAGAGGGTGCACAGGGAACGATGCTTGACATAGATCATGGTACCTATCCGTATGTGACTTCCTCAACAACGGTAAGTGCAGGTGCCTGTTCTGGTCTTGGTATTAACCCAAAAGACCTTGGAAAAGTAACGGGTATTGCAAAAGCATACTGTACAAGAGTAGGAAATGGGCCTTTCCCAAGTGAAGACTTTGGTGTAGAAGGTGACACCCTGCGTAAAAATGGTCATGAGTTCGGTACGACAACAGGACGTCCGAGAAGATGTGGCTGGTTCGATGCTGTAGCGATGCGTCATGCAGTACGTGTGAATGGTGTAGACCAGGTAGCACTGATGAAATTGGATGTACTGGATGGTTTTGATGAAGTAAAAGTATGTGTAGCCTATGAAGTAGATGGTAAAGAGATCAACTATGTACCTTATGAACTTGATGATGCAACACCTGTGTATAAAAGTTTTCCAGGTTGGGATAAAACAGAAGGTGTGAGAGAATTCGATGCCTTACCGGAGACTGCAAAATCATATATTTTAGCACTTGAAGAGATGATAGGGACAAAGATGGGTATCATTTCCACAAGTCCAGAGCGTGAAGATACAATAATTCGATAATAAGGGGTAGCAATGAGATTAAAACCACAACAGACAGGGTATGTAGCAACAAAAATCGGGATAGATTTGGCCAACGCACCTTTTGTCACTCTGCCAAAAGGTAGAGAAGCCGTTGTTGAAGCAGCAAAAAAGATCATAGACGAAAACCTGGAAAAAGAGCATGCACTTGATGAAAAAGTAAAAAAAATTCTAGATGAAAATTATGATGAGATTGAATTTCAACATGCAGATGAGAGACAGCTCTTTTTTATGATCAAAAAGAAAATGGCTCCTGAACATGGTGTGATCATGAATTACGATGACAGATACAATGATCTGGCACACCTTATCCTGGATGAATTGTATGAAAACTACCTTGCAGAATATACGGTAAATGAAAACCAGGTAAAGAATGTGATCTTTAAATCTTTCAAAGCATTTGCAGATGCATATGATGAGATAGATGATATTGTGTATGCAAAGATCAAAGGTATGGAAAAAGAAGTGATCCCTGGTTCTCAGGATTATGAACTGCTTTATGAAAGATTGTATCAAGAAGAGCTTGCTAAGAGAGGTATGCTCTAATGAATGAATCTTTTGAGGGACTTGTTCTCAAAAAAAGGAGAAATATATGAATAAGATATCTTTATATTTTGAAAATGGATTGATGCTTGAAGCGAAAAGTTTTGGTGCAGAAGGTACTTCTGTAGGAGAGATCGTATTTAATACATCCACTACAGGATACCAGGAGATTACTACGGACCCTTCGTATGCAGGGCAATTTGTGACATTTACGACGCCTGAGATAGGTAATGTAGGGTGTAATGCGCAAGATATGGAGAGTAAAGGTGCGCATTGTAAAGGAATCATCGTACGCAGTTATCAGGATCGTACCTCTAACTTTAGATGCGAAGAGACTTTGGCAGCCTTGTTAAAAAGAGAAAATGTCCTTGGCATTACTGAGATAGACACACGCTTTATAACAAAAATGCTTAGAGATGAAGGCGCAATGATGATGGTAGCTTCTACGGAGATACATGATCAGGATGCACTCAAAAAAGTATTGGAATCTTCACCGCGTATTGAAGAAGTGAATTATATCGAGCAGGTAAGTACCAAAGAGAGTTATGTACATACTGAAGCACGATACAATGCAACGACATTTGAATATGAAGTGCCACAAACCACAAAAAAAATTATTGCTTTGGATTTTGGGATTAAAAGAAATATCTTAAATGAACTTACCCATGCAGGAATGGAAGTCACGGTTGCACCTAACACTATGTCAGCAGAAGAGATCATTGCCAAGATCGATGCAAAAGAGTGTGATGGTGTATTCCTTTCAAATGGACCTGGGGATCCGCTTATTTTGAAAGAGGAACAAGAGAAGATCAAAAAGCTTATCGCTCGTAAAGTACCGATTTTTGGTATTTGTCTTGGACACCAGCTGCTTTCTATCTCACATGGTTACGATACGTACAAATTGAAGTTTGGACACCATGGCGGAAACCATCCTGTGAAAAACGAAGTTACAGGTACTGTAGAGATCACGGCACAAAACCACAACTATAATGTACCTGATGCTATTACTGAAGTGGCGACTGTCACGCATATGAACCTTTTTGACAATACGATTGAAGGACTCAAATACAATGATTCTCCAACAATGTCGGTACAGCATCACCCAGAAGCAAGTCCTGGACCACATGAAAGTGCATATATCTTTGGCGAATTTGCCAAAATGCTTTAAGGAAGTCCGATGAAAATAGCGATATTGTTTGGTGGATCCAGCTATGAACATGAGATAAGCATTGTCTCTGCTATCACAATGAAAAAAGTCTTAAAAAATTCTACACTTGTGTATATCTTTGTAAGCAGTGACAGAAAATTTTATCTGATTGATACGCAGAAGATCAACTCTAAACTGTTTTCATCCGGTGAATATAAAAAATCTAAAGAGTTGACACTTAAAAATGGCGGTTTTCAGATTGACGGTATGTTTGGAAGCAAGCATGTGGATTTTGATGTGGCTCTGAACCTTATCCATGGAAGAGATGGAGAGGATGGCAAGATAGCTTCACTGATGGAATTCTACACGATTCCTTTCATTTCTCCGAGAATAGAAGCTTCGGCACTCTCTTATAACAAACTCTACACCAAATTTTTAGCAGAGAGTTTAGGTGTCAAAACAGTCGCTTATGAATATCTTTCTAAAAATGATGAAAGAAAAATTTCTATGGAGTACCCTGTGATCATTAAGCCGGTCCGTTTAGGTTCCAGCATCGGTGTGAGTATCGTAAAAGAAGCTTCTCAGCTTGATTACGCGCTTGATGTTGCATTTGAATTTGATACAGATGTGATCATAGAACCTTTTATCGAAGGGGTAAAAGAGTTTAATCAGGCAGGTTCATACACGAATGATTGGGAACTTTCTATTGTAGAAGAGCCGCATAAAGAAGAGTTCCTCGATTTTGAAAAAAAATACATGGACTTTTCCAGAGATTCTCAAGTTTTGGCAGCGGATATTTCTGATGCGCTAAAAGAAAAGATCCAAGAGAGTTTCAAAAAGATATATGATCCATTGTTTAAAGGAAGTATCATACGTTGTGACTTTTTTGTTGTAGACAATGAAGTGCTTCTTAATGAGATCAATCCTATTCCCGGTTCTATGGCGAACTATTTGTTTGAAGATTTTGAAGGTATGGTGCAAAGACTCTCAAACACTCTTCCTAAAGAACAAAACATCGCGGTAGACTACCAATATATTCACTCTATCCAAAGCGCAAAAGGCAAAGCCTAACTATACGTGTTATAGTAAACTTATTCATTCTCTCAAAATCAATCAGGGAAAGTATATCTTTCCCGTAAAAGCATTTTCTCCATACCTAAATTACTTCAGATAATACTAAAAATTACAAAAAATTATATATAATTAAAAAAATTACTTTCTGTAACTTAAAAGTCTTTTTTATCAAGTAAATACAGATTAATCAATATATTTTCATTGCCATTTAAGTGATTGTGGACTAGAATTGTTCGTATTTTTACAAATATAGGACATAAACAGGGGAGTGTATATGAAGAAAATCGTAATGCTTGTAGTACTGTTGTTAACTGTACTGCAAGCAGAGTCTTTAGGTGTAAATGAAAAGTTAGGTGAATATGTTCCACTTGATTTAACATTTATAGACGAAGACGGTAAAAGTAGAACACTCAAAGAGTATATGGATGGGAAACCAACGATCATCTCTTTGAACTACTTTAGATGTGCAGGTATCTGTACACCACAACTAGAAGATATGGCAAAAATGCTGTCTAAACTTGACTTGGCTGAAAATACTGACTACAAAGCATTGACTATCAGTTTTGCACCGGATGAAACACCGCCTTTAGCAAAAGCGAAAAGAAAAACGATGCTACACGTAATGGATAGACCATACGTACAGGATGCTTGGCACTTTTTACTGAGTGAAAACAACTCTTCAGCTATTTTGGCTGACAAAGTTGGATTTACCTATAAAAAGGAAGTATCTAAAGCAGGTGTAGTTGAGTGGATTCATGCTGCGACATTGATCATCATTTCACCAGAAGGGAAGATCACACGTTACCTTAATGGTATCGAACAACTTCCTTTTGATGTGAAAATGGCAGTGTTGGAGTCAGCACAAGGAAAGGTTGGACCGACCATAGCTAAAACATTACTGTACTGTTTTTCATACGACCCAAAAGGTAAAACTTATGTTTTTGCCTGGGAGAAGATAGCAGCAACAGTGATATTAACGATTACAATTATCTTTTTTATCTGGCTTATCAAAGCAGGAAGAAGAGATCAAGAAGAACATCAAAATCAAAGGAGAGACTTAGATGAGTAAAACTTATTTCGACGAAACACACTGTGCCATTGGGCACCCTAAAAGTACATTCATGCAGTGGATGCTTACTATTGACCATAAAAGAATTGGTATTATGTATGCAGCTGTGATGTTTGTATTCTTTTTTGTAGCTGTATTTACAGCATTTGCAATGAGACTAGAGTTGTTTGCACCAGGCGGACAATATATGGATGGAGACACATTTAACCAGGCATTTACACTTCACGGTGTAATTATGATCTTTCTATTTATTATCCCGGGAATTCCTGCGGTATTTGGAAACATTGTTATGCCACTTATGATCGGTGCGAAAGATGTATCTTTCCCAAGATTGAACTGGTTTACATTTTGGCTTTACATTGCGGGTTGTTGTATTGCACTTGCATCACTATTTATTGGTGAAGGTGTAGCAGATACAGGGTGGACATTCTATGCTCCATATTCAATGAACACAGGAACAAACGTTATTATGGCGCTTGTAGCTGCATTCGTTCTTGGTTTTGCATCAATTCTTACGGGACTTAACTTCCTTGTTACTATTCACAGACTTAGAGCACCAGGTATGACTTTCTTTAAAATGCCACTGTTTGTATGGGGTATCTATGCAACAGCATGGATCCAACTTCTTGCTACACCAGTTGTTGGTATTACACTTGTGCTTGCTATTTTAGAAAAGTATTTTGGTATTGGTATCTTTGATCCAGCTAAAGGGGGAGACCCTGTATTGTTCCAGCATTTATTCTGGATCTACTCTCACCCGGCTGTTTATCTTATGATTCTTCCAGCATTTGGTATTATGTCTGAAATCATTCCTACTTTCTCAAGAAAAGAGGTATTCGGATATAGAACTATCGCTCTTTCTTCAGCGTCAATTGCAGGTATTGGTTACCTTGTATGGGGTCACCACCTTTATACATCAGGTATGTCAGATATTGCTAAAACAGTATTTTCATTCTTAACGTTCTTTGTTGCTATTCCAACAGGTGTTAAGTTCTATGACTGGGTTGCTACAATGTATCAAGGAAAGATCGTTCTTTCTACACCAATGATCTGGGCACTAGGAACAATTATCACATTTGCTATCGGTGGTATTACTGGAATTACTATTACAATGATCGGTATGGATGTACACTTACAAGATACGTACTACACAGTTGCACACTTCCATTACGCAATTCTTGGTGGGGTTGTATTCTTGATGTTTGCTGGGATGCACTATTGGTTCCCGCTGATTACAGGTAAAATGTATAATGAAACAAAAGCAAAAATTGCTTTCTATCTTAATTTTATTGGATTCAACCTTCTGTGGTTCCCAATGTTCATCGCTGGTTACTATGGTATGCCAAGACGTTATTTTGACTACTTGCCAGAATTTGAAATTTATCACCAAATCTCATTTATAGGAGCAGTTATCTTTATCTCTGGTCTTATCTATATGTTCTGGGTATTCTTTAAAGGCTGGACTAAAGGTGAGGCAACTACGCCGAATCCATGGAATGCTACAACACTTGAGTGGCACTTACCAACATCACCACCACCACTAGATAACCACTCTAAAGTGCCATATGTTGATTTTGATCCATATGAGTATAAACATGGTGAGCCAGTGGTTAAATTTAATTATGAAACGATGCAAAGGATAGACTAATGGGACACGAATACGTACCTGAAATCGCGATCGATCGTGATGGGAATGAACATGAAGTACAAGGTTGGCAAGGTGATTTTTACGGCGGGAAACTAGGTTTCTGGCTGTTCATGCTTACAGAAGTAATGATGTTTGGAGCTATGTTCCTTGCACTTGCATACTATAATACATTACACCCTCAAGATTTTTTAGATGCATCTGCATCTTTAAATAGACTATTGGGTGGTACAAATACAGTCATTCTACTTATATCGGCACTGACAATGGGGCTGGGATTACTTAGAATGAGAGCTGGTGATGTAAAAGGTGCCAAGCTTATGATCTGGGCGACTATGATTTTAGCGGTTGCTTTCTTGGTCATCAAAGGATTTGAATGGACAGCTGAATATCATCACGGTATTTTCTTGATGCATGACAAGCTATTGCCTGAGTCAACTTTACCATTTGGTCAAAAACTATTCTTTGGTCTTTACTTTTCAATGACTGGACTCCATGGATTCCATATTATTATTGGTATTGGTCTTATGATTTGGTTACTTAAAAGAATCAATGCAGGTAAAGTGAGCACTGAGCATCATATTTTACACTGGAACATCGCACTATACTGGGATATCGTACACCTTATTTGGGTATTCGTATTCCCTTACTACTACATGATCGGAGCAGGAGGAGCAACAGGTGGACACTAATACAGTAAATTATCAAGAAGAGAAAAAGATATATTATAAAGTACTTGTAGGACTACTAGTACTGACGGCGATTACATTTATCCAGCCGCATATGTTTATGACACATTCAACATTTTTAGCACAAATGCTTATTGCAGTGGTTAAAGCTTGGTTGATCGTGATCTACTACATGCACTTAAAAGGTGAGAAACTGATTTCAGCTATGGTATGGTTTTCATTAGCATTAGTTACAGTTTTCTTTATTATCGTCATTGGTATTGATGTTGCCAATTTCCAATTTGGAGCTGAAAGTCATATTACTGCTCCTGCAGCACACTAAGAGGGGTTTTACATATGAGTAATAAATTAGAAGGATTTAGTACAAGTGCATCAAGTTTTAACGCAGATGTTGATTTTGCGTTTTGGCTGCACGTGTGGATTTCAGTTGCACTATTTTTATCAGTAGTTGCACCGATGTTCTATTTTGCATGGAAGTATCGTGCTGATAAAGTAAAAGATGAAGAGATTGGTAACTTAACCCATCATACCGGGTTGGAATTAGCATGGACTATCATTCCTATTATTGCAGTGATGGTTTTCTTTTACTACGGTAATACGACAATGCAAATGTTTAGAACAATGCCAACAGTTACAGATGAGACTGTTGTGATCAAGGTTGAAGGTTCTAAATGGAAGTGGAAATATGAGTACCCTGCAAATAAAAGCGGACATGTTCATCAAATCGGTGGGGTGTTCAAAAAGCCTACTATAGATAAAGAGACAGGTAAGGTTATTGAAGAGGGTACTATGGGTATCACTGCACTATATGTGCCTGTGAATACAGATGTCATCTTAGAAATGACTGCACCAGTCAATGATGTAATTCACTCATATTATATTCCTGCATTCCGTATGAAAGAGGATGTCGTTCCAGGGCGTACAACCAAACAATGGTTCAATGTATCTAAAACGGGTGAGTATGATGTAGAGTGTGCTGAGTACTGTGGTACAGACCACTCATACATGTACTCTAAGGTCGTTGTAATGGAAAAAGATGAGTACAAGAAGTGGTTTGAGAGCACTGACAAAGATACACCAAAAGGTAACTTCCCTAAAGATGGAAAAGCATTGTACGCACAGAATGGATGTGCTTCATGTCACTCAATTGATACGGATGCAGTTTTAGTTGGACCAAGCCTTAAAGGTATAGGTGACAAATATGACACTGCATATCTTAAAGATGCGATTACCAATCCAGATAAAGATGTTCCTGAAGGATTCTACCCAGGTATTATGCCAACGTTCAACCTTCCGGCTGAAGATCTTGAAACACTTATTAAATACATGGAAACAGGTAAATAATGATTAAAGACTTTTTCGTAGTCACCAAGTTTGTTCTCTCCTTTGCAGTCAGTTTATCTGCACTCTTTGCCTACATTATGGCAAAGGGAGAGATTGGTTTAGATATGTTTCTTGCTACCTTCTCTGTACTTCTCGTTGCGATGGGAGTTTCCACTCTTAATCAAGTACAAGAGTATAAAGAAGATTCCAAGATGGAAAGAACGAAGAATCGTCCTATAGCAGCAGGCCGTATGTCACCACGCACAGGAACGATCATTGCAGTTGTCCTGATCTTGATATCCTTTGCCTGCATATATGCACTCTTGGGGCTTACAGGCATAAACTTTTTTGCTTTTGCATTCATTTGGTATAACCTCATGTATACTCCTTTGAAAAAGAGATCTGCTGTAGCAGTTGTACCAGGAGCGATATTAGGTGTTATTCCACCGGCTATCGGGTGGCTTGTTGCTGGTCATACGCTGTTTGAGTTAGAGTTCATTGCTTTAGCAGTCTATTATTTTATTTGGCAGGTACCACACTTTTGGCTATTGGTGATGCTCTTTCATGGAGATTACAAGGAAGGTGGTTATCCAACAGCAATGCGCCTCTTTGGTGAAGGGACACTGCAAAGACTTACATTTGTGTGGCTGGTACTGACTATACATGCAGGTGTATTCTTGGTCTATACATTTAATGTCTATTCAAATATTACCGTGGCGCTTTCTGCAGCACTGGGTGTATGGGCATTTATCACATCTCTAAAATTGCTTAAAAAAGAGTTTAAACTCACAGATGCACGTGCAATTTTCTGGAAAATTAATGCAGCATTTTTAGGTATTATCATACTTCTCAGCATTGATGAGTATGTCAAACATCATCTCTAACGATATTTTCAATAGCAGAATTTTTCTGCTATTAAACTACAGTTTATTAAAACTTACTACACTTATATGAGTTACATTTTAAGGGACAACCATGCAAGAAAAACAATATAGCATTCAAACTATCATAAAGAGTGTGTTTAAAGAAAAGAATCACACGATCAATAAAAGACTTATTTATGATAATGCACAGTTTGGGGGATTAAGCAACAAGTGGATCAAACTGGCGTTTCTTATTTTACCATTTGCTATGTATGCCGCAATCTTTAACCCGGTATCTTTTAAAGAGTTAGGTATAGCTCAAGCCATTGTATTTTATATTATACTCCTTGTGTTTGCCATGCAAATTGTTGTGGCGGTCTCTTACTTTAATAATAAAAAGGTGCTAAAAACAGCTGCCAAAGCATGGGAGGCCTATTTCCCTGGTATTGATTTTAAAATGATACTCTCTTCTGGTGTAACACCTTATGCTGATTTCAAAAAATATTATGAATCAGCACTTACAGAGGCTTTAGAGGAAGATGCACTAAAGGCGAGAATGACTGAATCATTCCAAAAGATGGAAATGGAAAACATTCACCTTGTTGAGGCAATGAAAAAAGATAAAGAGAAAAAAGAAGGTAAATAGTATGTTAAAGATTATCGTATCATTAAGCCTATGTATTTTGTCTACGCTCTCAGCTTCACAAAGTGATGTGTTAAAAGTGTTGTGTAGTGACAATAATGGAACAGCATGTTATGAGTATGGCCTCCCTAAAGTAACAGGTGATAATGCAAAGGTACAAGATATCAAAGAAGAGGGGTTGAGCTATATACGTAAAGCATGTACTCTAGGAGAGGATAGAGCATGTGACCTTATGGGGGATAATTACTATAAGGATCAAAATTACCGCGCGGCTATACCTTATCTTGAAGAATCATGTGCAAGAAGTGTGAAATTTGCCTGTGAAGCTATGGGAACGATCTATCGTGATGGTCATGATGTAAGGCCTGATGATGTCAAATCTAGAGAGTTTTATGAAAAGGCGTGTGAACTAAAAAGCGGTGATGCATGCTTCGCAGTGGCGATCATTTATCGTGGTGGCTTTGGTGTTGAGAAAAACAGAACAAAAGAAAAAGAATTTTACAAAAAAGGTTGTGATACTGGATTGAAAGCCGGATGTGATCGATATACTGAATTGGACAACGAAGACAAGGGTATAGAAACCGGGATCTGGGCTACGATAAAAAGCTGGTTTAAATAGTTTTCTTTCCTTTCAAGAGATTATTTAGGAGAATATTACTCCTAAAAAAATCAATAAAATTGATAAATTAAGTGAGAGTTAATTTCTCTTTTGATGCCTTAAATCACTCCATAATTACGTCAAATGTAACCATTTATCCCATATATATACATTAAATAATTATTTAAGTCCCAATATAATCAAATAAGATTATAATTATTATTGAGTGTTGTAATTTTATGACATAGAATTTATACAAGGGGGTATGCATGCAATCAAACGCAGCATTGGAATATGATTATTCATTGGCAAAAAAGTTTACCTTTTTAACTATTTTGTTTGGATTTTTAGGAATGTTGATCGGTACGATTATTGCCGCACAAATGGCATTTCCTGAATTAAACTATCTATTGGGTGAGTATGGGACATTCTCAAGACTCAGACCACTTCATACAAATACCGTAGTATTTGGATTTACGGTTTCAGCAATCTTTGCTACTTGGTTTTATATAGGGCAAAGAGTCCTTAAAGTATCTATGGCAGAATCGAAGTTTTTGATGGTGGTCGGAAACATTCAGTTTTGGCTATACTTTGTGGGCGCGTTGATCGCAACAGTATCATTACTATTGGGTATCTCCAGTGGTAAAGAGTATGCTCAGTATGAGTGGTGGGTTGATCTTGTTGTTGTTGTAATCTGGGTACTTTGGGGTGTTGGTATGATGGGTCTTATAGGTATCAGAAGAGAGAAAGCACTTTATATCTCTGTATGGTACTATCTTGCATGTTTCCTTGGTATTGCTATGCTTTATCTTTTCAACAATATGTCAATTCCTACTTATTTCGCAACAGAGGGTCTAGGTGCAATCACTCACTCTGTATCTATGTATTCAGGTACGAATGATGCACTAGTACAATGGTGGTATGGTCATAATGCGGTTGCATTTGGTTTTACAGTGCCTATTGTTGGTATGATCTACTACTTCCTTCCAAAAGAGTCTGGACAAGCGATCTATTCATATAAGCTTTCTTTACTTTCTTTCTGGGGATTGATGTTCGTTTACCTTTGGGCTGGTTCTCACCACCTTTTATGGTCAACAGTTCCGGACTGGATGCAAACAATGGGTTCTGCGTTCTCTGTAGTACTAATCTTGCCATCATGGGGTTCAGCGATCAATATGCTCCTTACGATGAAAGGTGAGTGGAATCAGTTAACCGACAATCCACTGATCAAATTTATGGTACTTGCATCAACATTCTATATGTTGTCAACCATTGAAGGTCCTATCCAAGCGATCAAATCAGTCAATGCAATTGCACACTTTACTGACTGGATTCCAGGTCACGTGCATGATGGTGTACTTGGTTGGGTTACATTTATGATCATGGCTTCACTGTTCCATATGGCACCGCGTATGTTTAAAAGAGAAATTTACTCTAGAAAAATGATGGAGACACAGTTCTGGCTTCAAACAACAGCGGTTGTACTTTACTTTACATCTATGTGGATCGCAGGTATTACACAAGGTATGATGTGGAGAGCAGTAGATGAGTATGGTAACTTGATGTATAGCTTCATCGATACGGTCAATGTACTTCATCCTTACTACACAATCAGAGCGCTTGCAGGTGTAATGTACCTTATTGGTTTCATTATGTTCGCTTACAATATGTATAAAACTATGACTTCTGCTAAAGAGATTACAGAAGAACCACAGTTTAGAACACCTATGGCATAAGGGAGGTAGTTTATTATGTTTTTTCATTGGTTAGAAAAAAATCCATTCTTCTTTGCTTCGGGGATTTCGATCGTTATCGCATTTGCAGGACTTATTGAGATCGTACCGAACTTTGCGAAGGCGGCAAGACCGGTAGTAGACCTTAAACCTCGTACTGTACTTGAACTTGCAGGTAAAAATGTCTATATTAAAGATAACTGTATGTCATGTCACTCACAGCTTATCCGTCCATTTAAATCTGAGACGGATCGTTATGGTGATTATTCACTTTCAGGTGAGTATGCTTTTGACAGACCATTCCTTTGGGGTTCTAAAAGAACAGGTCCGGACCTTCACCGTGTAGGAAACTACAGAACAACTGATTGGCATGAAAATCACATGTTGAATCCTGCTGAGATCGTACCTGGTTCTATTATGCCGGCATATAAACATCAGTTTACAAACTTGGCTGATATTGAAACTGCTTATGCAGAAGCGGTAACAGTTAAAAATGCATTTCACACACCATATGGACCTGAGTTTAAAAGAACCAGAGCTGCATGGGAAGCACACAGACCAAAAGTTCTTGCAGACGCAAAAGCGATTGCTGATGATATGAAAAACAAAGATGTTAAAGAAGCAGTTGCGAATGGTCAAGTACCTGAGATCGTAGCACTTATTGCTTATCTTAACAGCTTGAAGTAGAGTGATAAAATGGACATTAGAGATATTCAAGGCTATGCCAGTTTCTTTATGACCATTTTTTTGGTAGTGATGCTGTACGGGTATATTATACACCTGTACAGAAGTGAAAAAAAAGGTGAGCGTGATTATGAAAAATATGGGAATATTGCACTTGATGATGAAGTGACAAGTACACCCGTAGAAGATAAACCCGCGTCACAAAGAGAATATAAGGAGGAGAATAAATGAATGCATTAATGATAAAAGCGCTGGCATTTGCAGCAGTGTTGATCATAGCAACTATAGCTGTTGTAACGAGTCTGGATATCGATATCTTTGCAGATTCGGTCAATGCGATAACAATGGGGGGAGCTATTGCGATTGCAACGATCACAGCATCAGTTGCAGTTAAATATGTGAATCAGATGAAAACAGACACAGCATCTGGTAAGCTTGCAGAGGAAAACTGGGATGGGATCGGTGAGTATGAAAATGAACTACCTTCGGGTTGGGCATATTCATTTTTAGCCGTTTTTCTTTGGTCAATGTGGTATGGACTGATAGGGTATCCTGTGAACGCGTATAGCCAGATCGGTGAGTACAATGAAGATGTTTTGGCATATAATGCGAAGTTTGAAGAGATACACAAAAATGCAGATGAAGCAACACTTAAAGAGATGGGTGAGTCTATCTTTTTGGTACAATGTCAGCAATGTCATGGGGTGACAGGAGATGGTCTTTCCGGTAAAGCACAAGACTTTACTGCTAGAATGAGTAAAGAGCAAGTATTGGATGTGATCAATAATGGTTCAAATCAATTGGGTTATCCTATGGGTGCAATGCCTGCTGGTATGGCGCAAGGCGCAGACGCTGAGGCGATCGCTGTATATATTGCCGGTGGTATGAAGGGTGAACAGCCTGCAGCATTTGCAGCTTGTGGTTCTTGTCATGGAATGGATGGTAAAGGTAACAATGGTATGTCACCAAATCTTGTATCTTATGATGCTACATTGATGAACCATGTATTGCAAAATGGTAAAAAGGGTATGATCGGTAAAATGCCATCATTCAAAACGCTTATTACACCAGTACAAGAGAAAGCTTTGACTGTATATGTTCAGTCATTGTCAAAGTAAGGAGTTTCATATGGCAGAAAATACAAAACGAAGTCTATTTGGACTACATGGAATATTTGGGGTTTTGATCTCGATCGTAGGTTTACTTGCAATTTTGATCACATTGATGCTCATGGTTATCGTTGTACAGAGACATGCAGCAGTAAAGCCTTATGATCCGACAGCGATCAGAGATATACATAATGTTAAAATGATCGATGTAAATAATAAGCAGTTTGCATTTATAGATGCAGAGAAAAAGGATAAATAATGATTAAATATATGGATAAAGTACTTATCGCGTGTATGGCATTTGCAGCAGCAGCAGCATTATATTTGTCACTCAGTGGCAATCTTTTATACGTAGGATAAAATATGTTCAAAGCACAAGTAAGGGCAACCTTGCTTGCTTTGGTACTTCCACTTCTTCTAAACGCTACACATATACTCAAAGATGACATTCTAAAAATTGAAGCTTCACAACGCATCAATGAGATGGGTGATGAACTTTTTTCAAAAACAGGCATCAATGGATACGTAATAGCGACCAATGAGCACTTTCCTGTAGGTTTCAACTTGGTAGAGTATAGCAAGAAGTATGAAGCGCAGATGAGCAAGCCTTATGTTTTATTTATATTTGCCCCACAGGCACGGATCACAGATCAAACAGAAACAAAGGGTAGAGTGGGATTGATCCCTTCATCTGATGATCTTCGTAGTCTCTATGACTATGATGACGTAAGAGATGCTGCAGTGGATATCGTTTCCACTAAAGATAGTAATTCGGATGAAGATAAACATAACATTGGCGTGATACAGGCTTTTTCGGAGCTGGCAGAAGGTATTGCTCAGTCAAAAGGGGTTAAGCTGGCTACAACGATACCTAATGAGACACGTTATATGGTATGGGGATTAAGTGTTTTTGTCTACATCGGTTCACTGTTTGTACTCTGGATATTTGCAATTAGACCACTATATATGAGGATAAAAAATGGCAAAAAATAACGAAAAAACTTATTGGCCGCACATGATACTTGGATTTCTTGTGGTTGGGATCACATTAAGTTACTGGACTGTAAAGTCGGCCTCATCAATGCCCGTACAAGAGTCCAATCAATTCATGCTCAAGTATCAAATGGCTGATATGAATATCAACCAGATTATGGAGAGAAAAAAAGCATTTGACAAAGCATATAACATTCACATGGTTGATGCGGAAACAATGGTGATGACAGATAACGTCAATAGTAATCGACCTCAGTTTAACCCCGTAAAACTCTCACAAGGCATCAATACATTTACCTATGAAGTGCTTGCAAAAGACGGTACAAAAGTATCTGATGCAAATGTAACATTTTTATTGACACAGCCCCATAGTAGAAAAGAAGATAAACTTTTCACCAATGTGCCTTATAAAGATGGAAAATACCAAATCAGAGATGTAGAGATCACTAAAGCGGGAAGATACACCTTACAGCTAAGAGCAGAAGTGGGTGATACGATTGGTTACTCTGAAGTATCTGCTTATCTGAAACCCTAAGATGTAATCCTGAAGACAGGGTTAACCCTGTCTTCATCTTTATCTGTCAATATGACAGATTTTTCGTTTTTATCTTCTACACTATGCTATACTACTCAGCATGAATCAACTCCATATTTACCCCACATCACGAGCATTAAGAACAGTCAGTGCTGCACATAAAGAGCAAGATGGTTTTTTACCCGCACTCATGCGTATGGATGAGTTTGAACAGCGTGCTATTCTTCTGGAAGACAGAGTGCAGATAGATCCGCTGCAGCGCATTCTTCTTTTACGTGAAGCAGCGTGTTTCCAAGCCTTTGAAGACTTGAAAGTGAATCTTGAACTGGTACGGTTCTTTACCAAGAGTGATGCCTTGTTCAAATTCTTTGAAGAGTTGGCTGCCGAACAGATAAGCTTTGATATTTTGGCACAGGCAGATGCTTATGCAGAGTTCGAGACACACCTTGGCATACTGGAACAACTTTTTGAGAATTACAGAGGGCTTCTTGATGCACAAGGGTTTACGGATAAAGCATTCATTCCAAGTGCATATAGACTCAATGAGGGTTTTTTACAAAGTTATGAAAGCATAGAGATACACCTTGAAGGGTACTTGAGTCACTTTGAGTTGGAACTTATTGAAAAAATAGCCAAGAGAACACAGCTCATCATACATTACACAACCAGCTCATTTAATGTGAAGATGCAGGAACGTTTTGAAACATTGGGGATAGTTTTACCAAATCATGCACATGTCAGTTTTGATCTAACAGATAAAAAAATACTTACGACCCAGCCCAATGATGCAAAGATAAATGCTAATGTCTTTTCTGTGGAAGAACGACAAGAACAGATAGCTGTTGCCTTCGTCCAGATAGAAAAGATGGTCCGTTCCGGCATATCCCCGGAAGAGATCGTACTAATCTTGCCTGATGAAAGCTTTAAAGAGCACTTTACCCTATTTGATACCCAAAATAACCTGAATTTTGCGATGGGGTATGACTACGCAAATGGCCGTATCTACAAATCGCTTGAAGCACTTTATAAATATTGGCAAAGCTTTGATGCTGAACAGAGACAGATGTTGGAACGTTATGGATTTAACTTTGAAACGGTAGAAACATTATCTCCTGCAAAACGTTGTAAAATAGAGGAGTTTTTTAAGGCTGTAGACGGATTGGGATTATTAGAATGCGCACTGCTTGATGGTGAAAAAAAAGAGAAGATCAATGAACGGGTCTATGAAAAATATCTGCACTTCATGAAGATATTTGCAAAAGAGGAACTGAGTTTAAAAGAGTGGCTCTTCTTGTGGCTTAAAGCACTCTCCAAGATCACTATCGATGATGTACGAGGCGGAATGATCACGGTGATGGGTGTGTTGGAGACCAGAGGCATACATTTTGAAGGTGTGGTCATCGTCGATTTTAATGAAGGCATTGTACCGGCAGCTTCAAGCAAAGACCAGTTTCTTAACTCATCAGTCCGGGCCTTTGCCAATCTTCCTACGAAAAATGACAGAGAAGCGTTGCAAAAGCAGTATTATAAACGCTTACTGGAACAAGCCAAAGAGGTAGCAATACTCTACAGCAGCAGTGACAATAAACTCCCCTCAAAATTCCTTTATGAACTGGGACTTAAAAGTGCGGTACCAACACCGGTCCAAACCACCCTTCTTTATGACCAACCTTCACAGTTTGTAGATGAAAAAGATCCAGAGGTAGAGCATTTTAATGCGCAGGATATCACTTGGTCAGCTTCAAGACTGAAAACCTATTTGGAGTGTAAGAGAAAGTATTATTATCGGTATATACAAAAGATAGAGGCAAAGAAAGAAGAAGAGTTGAATGAAGGTGCATTTTTACATTTGCTCTTGGATCACTTATATAGAGAAAAAGGGTGTTATGACAATCAAGATGAGATGCAAAAAAACATAGATATCCTTTTAGATCGACTACTTCCTTATGATGATGCGCAAACTTCGTATAAAAAACTGCTGTGGAAAGAGAAATTAAAAGGATTTGTTACTTCCCAGGTAGAGCATTTTAAGGCGGATTGGAGCGTGGTGGAAAGAGAAGTGGAAGTGCAGGGCGAAATAGGGGGGCTACGCTTCAAAGGACGCATAGACCGTATAGACCAGAATGCTACAGATACACTTATACTTGACTATAAAAGCGGCTCAACTGCAGAGGCCAACAAAACGAAGAACCTGGAGAAACTCACAGATCTGCAGATGAGTATCTATCACCAAATGCTTGCAGGGAAATACCAGAATATCACTCTGGCATTCGTCAAAATACTCGAAGGTGGTACTATAGAAGAGATCACAGTCCTTGAAGAAAAAAATGCACTTTTGGCACAACACATTATAGCACTCAAACAGACAAACTCTTTTACGGCTGAAAAGTGTGAAGATCTGCAAAAATGCAAATACTGTGAATTTACTTTGATGTGTGGAAGAGGAGAGTATCTATGAGTTTCAAACCTTTTTTAGCCTACTCTGCTTCTGCAGGGTCCGGTAAAACATTTGCACTCTCTGTACGATACATATCATTGCTTTTTATGGGAGAATCTCCTAGTGCTATTTTGGCAGCGACTTTTACCAACAAAGCAGCAGCGGAGATGCGTCAAAGAGTAGTAGATTCTTTACGGGGCTTGGCTGATAAAAGCAATGAAGCGTTCACTGATGCGATCTGTATACAGACTGGACTCTCACGTGAGGCACTTTTACGAAAACAGCCTGAGGTTTTGGCACGGTTCCTGGCCAGTAGTTCCTACATTGTTACGCTTGACAGTTTTTTCTCTTCTATCTTGCGTTCGGCTTCTTTGGAGATAGGACTTGAACCGGACTTTGTTACCAAAGATCAGAGTGAAGATGAATTAGAAAAACATTTCCTGGATGAAGTGCAGGCAGCGGGATTACTCTCCTCTCTAGTAAAACTCTCTATGGACATCGAAGACAAACGTTTTATGAAGATCTTTGATCTGATGCAAAATTTTTATAAGGTGGATCCTTTGTTGCCTCAGCAAGAAGAGAGAGCTCTTTCTTTGGCCAAACAGGAAGAGGCATGTGAAACACTGAGAATCAAGATGATCAAAGCCCTTACAGATGCAGGGGCTGCAGCACGTTGTATGAAACAGTTTGATACAAAGGATATTAAAGCGTTATTTGCCAAGTCACTTTTTGAAAAAGAAACCTTGGGAGAACACTCATGGTTTAAAAAAGTAGCCAATGATGAGATAGAAGGGCTCTATGCTTTTCTCAAAAAAGAGTTAGCCCTTTGGTCGCAAGTTAAAGAGGCCATTGTTTTACATAACATCTTTAAGATATATGACTATTATAAAAATGCGACGATCACCAATGCAAAATCTTCGGGTGTTTTGAGTTTTGATGATTTGACCTATTTTACCTACAGGCTCTTGCATGAGAGTCTCAGTAAAGAGTTTTTATATTTCAAGATAGACTCTAAGTTTAAACATATACTGCTTGATGAATTTCAAGATACTTCTACCTTGCAGTTTTTACTCCTCAAACCGCTTATAGATGAGATATTTTCAGGGCATGGACAGAGTGAATTTAAGAGCTTTTTTTATGTGGGAGATACCAAACAGTCACTTTATCGTTTCCGTGGGGGAGTGGAAGAGCTCTTTGATAAAGTAGCCCAGAACTATGATGTAGATATACTCCCGATGGACACCAATTATAGAAGTTCTAAAAATGTGGTGGAACAAGTTAACCGCTGGTTTGAAGAAACCATGGAGGGTTACACAGCGCAAAAGAGCAAGCCTGGAGCGTCGGAAGGCTATGTGGAAGTGTTAGAGTCTGAAGATATCATAACAGAAGCAGTAACACAAGCTAAAAAACTTTTAGATCTTGGTGTAAATGTAGATGAGATCGCTTTTTTGGTACATACGAATAAAGATGGACAGAGTTTACAAGAAACTTGTGAACATGAAGGGATACATACCCTTTTAAAAACTTCTTCTTCTTTAAAAAATATGCCTAAAATAGCTGCCTTGGTTGCAATGTGTGAGTATCTGTTCTTTGGAGAGAAGATAGATGCTGAGGCGATGCTTCTCAAGGTAGGTAAAAGTTTGGAAGAGATAGATCTTTCCTGGTTCTCTGCTTTTATGTCTCCTTTACAGGTTGTGGATAGACTTGTACGCGAGTTTGGGTATTTTGACGAAGACTTGAATATTTTAAAACTTTTGGAATTTGCTTCTGACTTTTCTGATATACCAACATTTGTAGAAGAGTTTAAGACTTCAAGTATTGCTGTAGCATCCAATTCGTTACACGGTGCAAAGATCATGACGGTACATGGCTCCAAAGGCTTGGAGTTTGAATATGTCATACTGCTCGATAAACTTACACGTAAAAACAGTGATAAGTCGGCACTTATCTATCATTACAATGACAATCTTTATATAGATCAAATCCTCTACAGAACCAAAGGTAGAGAAAATTTTGATGGCGCATATAAACGGATTATGGAGGCGCGCAAGCTATCTGAACTTAAAGATAGAAAGAATGTTCTTTATGTGGCTTTGACCCGTGCAGTTGAAGGGCTTATTGTGCTTAGGAAACCTAAAGACTCTATATTTGATGAGATCAATATGGCACCTATGTCTGTAGGTGAACTTCAAGTGGAATCAATTCATGAGAGTAAAAAGACTTTACCTGAAAGAGTGAAAGAGTTGAGTATCTCAAACTATGGTACACAAGAGGTGCTCTCTGATGATGAGGAAGAAGAGAAAGATTATGAAGCTATCTTGTTTGGTACGGCTTTACATTATACTTTAGAGATGTTGGGTACCTTTGATAAAGAGAGTTTGGATGTTGCAATGCTTTCATTAAAAAATCGTTATGGACAGCAGCTGCCTGATCCAAGTATAGAACAGATAGAAATGCGTATCAAGCATTTGATAGACCATGAAGCATTCCAGCAGATACTAGATGGTGCCAAAGTCAGAAAAGAGCAGTCTCTTAGTTTTGAGGGAGAGTTGAAACAGATAGATCTTTTGCTGGAGTATGAGGATCACTGTTTGGTCATAGATTATAAGAGTTCAAAAAAGTATGCACTGAAACATGAAAAACAGGTAAGATATTATCAAAAGGCCATAGGCAATATCACAGGAAAAAGAACAGAAGGCAGGATCATTTATCTTTTAGAAGATGAAATCAGCATTAAAAGCTTAAATTAATCTTAATTTAAATAAATTTTAAGTTTAAGTGGGTAGAATCCGTTCACAAAAGAGCATTTACTGTGTAGATAGTTCTATTTAAACAAGGAAAATTCATGAAATTGACATCAGTTCTTAAACCTTCTGAAGTACAACGTGACTGGGTTCTGATCGATGCAGAAGGTAAAACTTTTGGTCGTATCTTAACTGAAGTAGCGACACTTCTTAGAGGTAAACACAAGCCATCATTTACACCAAATGTAGATTGTGGTGACTACGTAGTAATCATCAATGCAGAAAAAGCGAAGTTCTCAGGAGCTAAACTTGAAGACAAAGAGTATTTTACTCACAGTGGTTACTTCGGTTCTACTAAAAGTAAAAAACTGGATGATATGTTAGAAAACCATACAGAAAAACTTTTCAGATTGGCTGTAAGAGGTATGCTTCCAAAGACTACTCTTGGTAGAGCAATGCTTAAAAAGCTTAAAGTATATGCAGGTGCTGAACATCCACACACTGCTCAAATCAATAAGGGAGCGTAAGCATGGCAACTATGTACGCAACAGGAAAAAGAAAAGCAGCGATCGCTAAAGTTTGGTTGACTCCAGGTAACGGTGAAATGCTTATCAACGGTAAAACACTTGACCAATGGTTGGGTGGACATGAAACACTTAAGATGAAAGTAAGACTTCCACTTGAAGCAACTAAACAACTTGAGTCTATGGATATCAGAGCTACTACACTTGGTGGTGGTTATGCTGCTCAAGCGGATGCATTGAAGCATGGTATCACTAAAGCACTTGTAGAGTTTGAACCATCTTTCAGAGCGATCCTTAAACCAATGGGACTTCTTACTAGAGATTCAAGAGTAGTTGAAAGAAAGAAACCAGGAAAGAAAAAAGCGAGAAGATCTCCACAATTCTCAAAAAGATAGTCGATCTTTTTCCAAAGCTTCTCTTTGGAAAATCTTTTCCACTTCTTTTTTCCAAGGTTTATCCTTGGCACTTTTTGCAAGAGCTTTTCTCTTGCAAAATCTACAGAGTACACACCCCATACTTTTTATCTATACACTTCAACCCAAGTATAATGATCACGATTATTCATCTTATTTTGTCTCCATACGTCTACATTAGCCTAAAATGACTAAAGTATGCTACTATTTTACCTCTGATATAATTTAGAAGCAGTTCACGATAAGGGAAGATACAAATAGATGCAGATGGTTAGGATAAAGATCTTTTTATTGATGATGATCGTATCATTGCTTCAGGCGGATGTTTGGAATAACCCTCATAACAAGGAAAAGAGTGCCTCCAATACGCTTTTTACCTCTTTTTCACTCTCTCCTAAAAGACTGGATCCGGTTGTCTCCTATAGTTCTAATGAATGGGCATTCATCGGTCAGATCTATGAACCCCCGTTGCAATACAATTACCTTCAAAGACCTTATACGCTTGAACCACTGACACTCATTCAAATGCCAACGATACGTTACCTGAATAAAGAGAGAGAAGAAGTGGGTGAAAATGATAAGCGTGTAGCATTCAGCGAATACCGTCTGGACCTTAGAAAAGATGTCATGTATCAAAACCATCCCGCTTTTGCAAAAGATGAAAAAGGGCAGCTGCTTTACGCAGCATTGAGCCAAGAAGATCTTGAAAAGATAGAGACATTGGATGATTTTCCAAAGAAGGGTACACGTCATTTACTGGCAGAAGATTATGCCTATGCCATAAAGCGTATGGGGGTCAGGCAGAACCACTCCCCTATCTTGGACACGATGCAAACCTATATCGTGGGGTTAAAATCATATTCGAGTGCGATTACAAAGATAGCAAAAAGAAAGAGAGCAAAGGGGGAAGTCCTTGATCTGCGTGCGTATGATATTTCAGGGGTAAAGGTTGTGGATGATTATACGTTGGTCATAGAGATAAAAGGAAAATACCCGCAGTTCCTCTATTGGCTTACGATGAATTTCTTTGCACCTATACCCTGGGAGGCAGATATCTTTTACCAGCAGCAGGGTTTAGTGTCTAAAAATCTGACGCTCAATTGGTATCCTGTAGGGACAGGAGCCTACTATTTGGCAGAGAACAATCCCAATAAACAGATGCGTCTGGTAAAAAACCCAAATTTTCATGATGAGGTGTATCCTGGTTCAGATCATGAGGATGCAGGGAAGAAACTGCCATTTATAGATGAGATCATTTATGCCCTGGAAAAAGAGAGCATTCCTTTATGGAACAAGTTTTTACAGGGATATTATGATGCCTCAGGTATCAGCTCGGAAGCGTTTGACCAAGCGGTGCAGATATCTTCATCGGGCAGTATGGGGTTAAGTGAAGAGATGCAAAAAAAGGGCATTTCATTGATCGGGTCTGTGCAGCCTTCCATTTACTACATGGCATTTAATATGGTAGATCCTATTGTCGGCGGATATACAGAGTCAGCCAGAAAATTAAGACAAGCCATTAGTATTGCTATTAATCAGGAAGAGTATATCTCTATCTTTATGAATGAAAGAGGTATCGCTGCACAAAGTGTCATACCTCCTGGTATTTTTGGATATGAAGAGGGGAAAAAAGGTACCAATAGCGTGGTCTATGACTGGGTTGACGGTAAGAGAGTACGTAAGTCATTGGCGTTTGCTAGACAACTCTTGGCAGAAGCGGGATACCCAAATGGTATTTCAAATAAAACAGGAAAGCCTTTAAAACTTCACTATGATGTCACTGCTACGGGTCCTGATGACAGAGCTTTGATGGATTGGTATCGTAAACAGTTTGATGCCTTGGGTATACAGCTTGTGATACGTGCGACTGACTATAACCGCTTCCAAGATAAAGTACGTAAAGGCAAGACACAACTTTTTTCATGGGGCTGGAATGCTGATTATCCAGATCCGGAAAACTTCCTCTTTTTGCTCTATGGGCCTAATGCCTCTATCGATACCAATGGTGCGGGGATCAACTCCTCAAATTATAAAAATCCGGTGTTTGACAGACTCTTTGAAAAAATGAAAACGATGAAGAGTACGCCTGAGAGAATGGCAATTATACGTCAAATGGTCAAAATATCAAGAGAGGATGCACCCTGGGTGTGGGGTATTCATCCCAAGTCTTTGGCCCTGTCTCATGCCTGGTATCGTAATGTGGTTCCCAATGCCATGGCAAACAATACACTGAAGTATAAACGTATTGATGCCACTTTGCGGGTAGAAAAACAAAAAGAGTGGAATCAGCCTGTAGTGATGCCATTGATCATCATGGCACTGTTTGTGTTGGTGATGGTCTTTTCACTTCGCCGCATCTATAGAAATAGACAAAACAGAGTGATCTTTCAAGAGGAGGGTATATGTTAGCCTATATCATGAGACGAATACTCTATGCGATACCCATACTGATAGGGGTCAACCTGATTACCTTTATGTTGTTCTTTATGGTCAATAGTCCGGATGACATGGCAAGAGTACAGTTAGGTGCCAAACAGGTAACTCCTGAACTCATACAATCATGGAAAGAGGAGAGAGGCTATGACAAACCTCTTTTTGTCAATACCAAAGCCCAAGGTCTTGCACAGGTATCAGAGACTCTTTTTGTACAAGAGTCTCTCAAGCTTTTTACCTTTGATTTTGGCTTTTCAGACAGCAACCGTGACATAGGATCAGATATCAAAGAGCGTATGATACCCAGTCTCTCTATTGCTTTACCGACATTTGTGATCGCACTGGTCACCAACATTAGTCTGGCACTGCTTTTGGTACTTTTTAGAGGGTCTATGTTGGATACAAGTATGATGATCATCGCCGTGATGATCATGTCTATCTCTGGGCTCTTTTATATCATTGCCGGGCAGGTGCTTTTTTCCAAGATTTGGCACTGGGTACCTATATCGGGGTATGAGAGTGGATGGGATGGTGTGAAGTTCATACTCTTACCTGTGATGATAGGTGTCTTTTCGGGGTTAGGATCAGGCGTACGTTGGTACAGGAGTATCTTTTTGGAACAGATCAACCAGGATTATGTGCGTACTGCAAGGGCCAAAGGACTCTCTGAAATTAAAGTATTGTTTGGACATGTGTTGCGTAACGGGATGCTTCCTATTTTGACAGGGGTGGTGGTGATCATCCCTTCACTCTTTATGGGAAGTCTTATTATGGAATCCTTTTTTGGTATTCCCGGACTTGGTTCATACACGATCGATGCGATCAATTCACAAGATTTTGCTATCGTCAAAGCGATGGTCTTTTTAGGTTCGGTCCTTTATATCCTGGGATTGATCTTGACAGACATCTCCTATACACTTTTTGATCCGCGGGTGAAGCTCTCATGAAACTGGTATTACTTTGGACAGATATGCTGGTATGGTCATTGGTAATAGTACTCTTGCTATGGTCATGGGTGATCTCACATTCTCCTCAAATAAAGAAACAATGGCAGATGATCTTTAGATCAAGTATCGCGATGGCCTCTGCAACGGTACTTTTGTTTTATGTACTGTTCACTTTGCTTGACTCGATACATTTGCGTTTTGCACTGCCTCTTGAAGGACAAAAGAGTCAGGAGGTCGTGTATACGTCTGAAATGGTCTCCTTTCTGGATCTGATCTTTGAACATAATATTGAAAATACAGAGCGTACCTACTCTGCACCTTTTGCCACGGTGGAGTATACAAGTTCCATTATGGTAGATGAAAAGGGCATGACCAAACAGGTTCGCCTGCCTTTAAAACATGTTTCTACCAAAGATAACGTTGTAGAGGAATCTCTGTTCGCAGTGGGTGTAGGTTTGATAGTAAGTCTGTCACTTGTGATGCTGCATATCTGGTGGAGAGAGAGATCAAGATTTATGCGTGCATGCAAAGAGACGTGGCAGGGAGAAAGTGATCTGCCGTGGCGTACGGCTTATGTGACATTCATACTCTTGGTTGTGGCATTTACCTGGCTCTATTTGCTCAGCTACTCTTATCATGTATTGGGCACAGATAAAGTGGGTGGTGATGTACTCTATCAAAGTTTCAAGAGCATTCGTACCGGGGTCCTGATAGGGATACTCACCACACTTATCATGTTGCCTGTAGCGGTGATCCTGGGTGTAAGTGCAGGGTTGTTCGGCGGCTGGGTGGATGATGTGATCCAGTATATCTATACCACGCTCTCTTCGATCCCGGGTGTACTGCTTATCGCAGCGGGAGTACTCTCTATGCAAGTAATGATGGATAACCACCCCACATGGTTTGAAACTACCCTTGAACGTTCTGATCTGCGTTTGTTATTTCTTATCTTGATCCTTGGGATCACTTCATGGACAGGTTTATGTCGACTGCTTAGAGCTGAGACGCTTAAAATCTCTCAAATGGAGTTTGTCACTGCAGCCAAAGCATTTGGTGTGAGCAAGTTGACGATTATTCGTCGTCACATTGTGCCGAACCTCATGCATATCATTCTTATCTCTGTAGTGTTAGACTTTTCTGGGCTGGTATTGGCTGAAGCCGTACTCTCCTATGTAGGTGTAGGGGTCGATCCAACGATGCACTCATGGGGAAATATGATCAACCAGGCCCGACTGGAGATGGCAAGAGAACCCATGGTTTGGTGGTCGCTCTTTTCGGCATTTGTATTTATGTTTATTTTGGTTTTGGCTGCCAATCTATTTTCTGACCGTATTCAAACGGTACTGGACCCTAGGAATAAAGTATGAGCAGTATCTTAACCGTTAAAGATCTTTCATTGAGTGTGGGGAGTAACATAGTATTGGACCGTGTCAGTTTTGACATTCAGCATGGGGAGATCTTTGCTTTGGTCGGGGAGTCCGGGTCCGGTAAGTCTTTAACTTCATTGGCTATCATGCGGCTGCTGCCTGAAGTCATAGCTGTGCGTTCAGGAGAGATTCATTTAAAAGATAGAGCATTGTTTAATCTTCCCGAATCACAGATGCAAAAAGTACGAGGCAAATCTATAGCGATGATATTTCAGGAACCTATGTCCGCGTTGAATCCGGTGATGACGGTAGGTTCGCAGATTGCAGAAGTGATCAAGGTGCATTTGGGGCTCAAAAAAGAGCAGATCAAAGAGAAGGTATTCTCACTGTTTAGGGAAGTGGCATTAAAAGATCCTGAAGAACGTTACCACTGGTATCCGCATCAACTCTCCGGTGGACAAAAACAAAGAGTGATGATAGCGATTGCACTGGCCTGTGAACCTGACCTGCTTATAGCAGATGAGCCTACCACGGCGTTAGATGTCACGATACAAGCACAAGTACTTGGGTTACTCAAAAAGATATGTAAGCAGAGGGATCTCTCTATATTGTTCATTACGCATGATATGGCTGTGGTTTCAGAAATGGCTGACAGGGTTGCCGTGATGAAACAAGGAGAGATCGTTGAGCAAGCAGCGTGTGAAGATTTTTTTACGCATCCGCAACATGCCTATTCGCAGTGCTTGCTGGCAGATGCCAAGGCTACCAAAGCATACAACAAAGAAGAAGTATCTGACCCACTCATTGAGGTTGAAGCGTTAAAAGTACATTTTCCCATCAAAAAAGGTTTTTTTCAAAGAACAACAGGGGTTGTCAAGGCGGTAGATGATGTCACATTTTCTATCGCAAAGGGAAAGACACTGGCACTAGTTGGAGAATCAGGAAGCGGTAAAAGTACCATCGGTAAAGCCATACTCTCTTTGCTGGAGGAGACAGAGGGAGAAGTGCGCTTTGAGAACCAAAATCTGGTTGGACTGGATAAAAAAGCTTTAAGTCCTTACAGACGTAAGATACAAGTGGTGTTTCAAGATCCTTTTTCTGCGCTAAATCCTCGAATGACGATAGCCAATATCATTAGAGAAGGTATGATCAGTCTGGATGTGGGACCAAAAAGCAGAAGTGAACAAGATCGGTATATTGAGGCACTGCTTTTAAAAGTGGATCTGGAAGCTGCACACATGCATCGTTATCCGCATGAGTTTTCAGGAGGACAACGTCAACGTATAGGTATCGCAAGAGCATTGGCGGTAGAACCTGAACTGATCATTTGTGATGAACCTACTTCAGCACTTGATGTCTCTGTGCGGACACAGGTCTTAGACTTACTTACCAGACTGCAAAAAGAATCAGGGGTCTCGTATCTGTTTATCACACATGATCTATCTATTATCCCTATGATAGCAGATGAAGTTGCTGTGATGAAAGAGGGTAAAATTGTTGAACAAGGCTTGGTAGAAGATGTGATGGAATACCCTCAGCATCCTTACACACAAAAATTACTTGCTTCAGCACCAAAATTAATGCATAAAGAAAGAGAAAATGATAATACTATTTGATTTAGACGGAACACTGATAGATTCAACAGAAGCCATACTGGAAAGTTTTGCTGTTGCATTTAAGGCACATGGAAAAGAATCACCTGATGATAAATCGATCAAAGCGGAGATAGGACATCCTTTAGATGTGATGTTTGCAACACTGGGTGTTGAGGAGGCTTCTGTAGATGCACATGTACAGGCGTATAAGATGCATTATCAAAAAATTTCATGTGCCAAGACAGTGCTGCTTCCTGAAGCAAGGGAAGCGGTAGAACTTGCAAGTCAGCATGCAGTTCTGGGAGTGGTGACGACCAAGACAGCGAAGTATTCCATAGAACTTTTAGAGCATATGGGGCTGATGACCTATTTTGATGTATTGATAGGTAGGGAGGATGTAGAAAATCCCAAACCTCACCCCGAACCTATTTTCAAAGCATTATCAAAATTACAGGGTGACAAAAATAAGTATTGGATGATAGGCGATACACCGATGGATATTTTGGCGGCTAAAGCAGCAAATATCGATAGTGTGGGTGTGACATGCGGATATGCAGATGAAGCATTGTTATTAAAACATACGGATAATGTATCTAAAACAGCTCTCGAAGCTGTGAAGTTCATTACCCAAGGATAAAGAACATTAAAGAAGTCGTAACTCCAGACTTAGTAAATCTCGCTATAATCAAAAAAAATATTTTGAAGGAAATTCTATGCCATTATTAGACAGTTTTACTGTAGACCATACGAAGATGATCGCACCTGCGGTACGTGTGGCCAAAAAGATGAGTAGTCCAAGTGGCGATGACATCACAGTGTACGATCTGCGTTTTTGTGTACCGAACGCGGAAGCATTGTCAGAAAAAGGTATCCATACCTTGGAGCACTTGTTTGCCGGTTTTATGAGAGAACATTTGAACAGTGAAGATGTGGAGATCATAGATCTTTCTCCTATGGGATGTCGCACAGGCTTTTATATGTCACTTCTTGGGTCGCCAAAAGCCAAAGAGGTAGCCAAAGCGTGGAAGAAGTCGATGAAAGATGTCCTTGGCGTTGAAAGCAAAAAAGACATTCCGGAACTGAATAAGTATCAGTGCGGAACCTATAAGATGCATTCACTAGGTGAAGCAAAGCTTATCGCACACACTGTTTTGGACAGAGGAATAGGCGTCATGAACAACAAAAAACTCAAAATGACAAAAAAACAACTCAAAGAGGCAAATAAATAACCAATAATGTATAATGAATCGTTAAGGGAAGAAAAAAAGTTGGTACTGTGTGAAGATGGTACTAATACACTCTTTTCTATTGAGTTTGACGAACCCTACCACTCTACCAAAGATGGTGCGCTACATGAGTCTTTAGAGAAACATGTTAAACCCGCACTCTCTTTCAGTCAAAAAAAGAGTGAACTGACTATCTTGGACATCTGTTTTGGTCTGGGATATAATACCTTTGCAAGCCTCTATTACATAAAACAACAGGGCTTAAAGACAAAAGTACACATACTCTCTCCAGAGTTTGATGAAGGGCTTGTGCGTTCCCTGGATACCTTTGATTTCCCTCCGGAATTTGAGAGTATCAAACACATTATCAAAGCGGTCAGTTCTGATCTTTACTATGAAGATGAACAGTTCAAGATAGAGATACTTCTAGGGGATGCAAGAACAAGTATTCCAAAGATAAAAGAGAAGGTAGACATCATCTATCAGGATGCTTTCAGCCCCGCACACAATCCACTGCTTTGGACGAAAGAACACTTTGCAGATATCAGGGCACTTTGCAAAGAGGATGCACTGCTTACCACCTACTCAACAGCAGCAGCCATACGTTTGGGATTGTATGAAAATGATTTTTTTATCTTTGTACACAGAGCTGAAATGATGCGTTACTCAACCGTAGCCAGCCTGAAATTACTTGACGGATTAGAATATATAGATATGGAACTGAAAAAAGTACGTAATACACAAGCACGCAGTATGAGAGATGCAGAGTATTTAAAAGATATGGACCGTTAGCCAAATCGTACCACTTTGCGTACTCAAAACACGATGGGGTGTTTTTGAAGGGATGAACAGTGATTCCCCCTTTATAAGTGTTTTCTTTTCACCCTTTAGAAGGAGTGTTGCTTTACCCTCAAGTACGACCAGCCATTCATCTTCTTCCTGTATATATTCTGTTTCCTCTACATGATTTGAACTGATGATACGGTTGATCTTGATATTTTTATGTTCGAGAAGGGTGGTGAAGGTTTCACCGATTTGAGGGGTTAGATAGTCGTAAATATTCACTAGTATGTCATTTGTAAACTGTCAACTTCTTCCCAGCTCATACATTTTTTTGAGCTTCTGTGTGCCAGTATATGGTCGATGTATCGTGCAAAGACATCAGTTTCAATATTCAGTTTAGTGCCCACTTTATAGTTTTTCATCAGGGTCTCTTTAAGTGTGTGTGGGATGATGGTGAGTCTGAAATGATCTGCTCCTACGTCATTGACTGTCAAAGAGATGCCATCGATGGTAATAGAGCCTTTTGGTATGATATGTGCGATGTATTTTTTATCCACAGTGATGATGAAGTCCGTGGCATTCTCTCGAGGCGTGATCTGTGAGACTGTACCGACACAATCGACATGCCCCTGTACGATATGCCCTTCAAAGCGGTCGTTCATCATCATGGCCGGTTCGATGTGTACTTGTCCAGTAATCTTGCTTTCATCAATGATAGAACGTGTCTCATCTGCCAGTTCGAGATCAAAACCGTCATTGTTTACCTTAATAACCGTTAAGCAGACACCATTGATCGCTATGGAGTCACCGAGTTTTGCAGCATGTTTTGACTGAATGGTTAAAATATTGTTTTGATAGCTTTTTACTGTCGCAATTTCTCGTATAAGTCCTGTAAACATGTGACCTCAATTTTTTTGGATATAATTCGATTATTATAGCAAAATATATATTTTTTCTTGTTCACTGCTTTGTCTTGTGAATAAGAGGTAAGGTTTTTTTATGAATTATGATGTCATAGTCATCGGTGGCGGACATGCGGGGATAGAGGCTTCTTTGGCTTCTGCGCGTATGGGAAGCAAAACATTGATGATCACAATATTAGCAGAACAGATAGGGGCATCTTCTTGTAACCCTGCCATAGGCGGACTGGCTAAAGGTCACCTGGTAAGAGAAGTAGATGCCCTTGGTGGTGAGATGGGTCTGTGTACAGATAAAACGGGGATACAGTTCCGTACACTCAATGCCTCTAAAGGTCCGGCAGTCAGAGGAAGCCGTGCGCAGATAGATATGGATGAGTACCGTATCTACATGCGTAATGTAGTCCTCAACACGGATAACCTTGATGTAAAACAGGAGATAGCAGAAGGTCTGATCATAGAAGAGGGTGAGGTCAAAGGGGTAACGACACAACTTGGAAATAGATACATGGCTTCCAAAGTCATCATCACAGCAGGAACATTCCTTAACGGTCTCATCCATATAGGTGAAAAAACACAAACAGCAGGTAGACAGGGTGAATTTGCTTCTATAGAATTGGCTGAGTACTTACGTGGACTAGGGTTGAATATCGGTCGCCTGAAGACAGGGACCTGTGCGCGTATTGATGCGAAGAGTGTTGACACATCGGGTATGGAGATACAGCCGGGAGATACCCCACCGCCGCCTTTTTCTTTTAGAACAGATAAGAAGACGTTTAACCCTACACAGTTGCCTTGTTATGTGACATACACCAATGAAGATACCCATGAGATCATTGAGAGTAACTTCTACAGGGCACCTATGTTTTCGGGGCAGATAGAAGGTGTAGGACCGCGTTACTGTCCAAGTATAGAAGACAAGATCAACCGTTTCAGAGACAGACCGAGACATCAGATATTCGTCGAGCCTCAAACCATTGATGAAACGGAGTATTATATCAACGGTATGAGTACATCATTACCGACTGATGTACAGCTTGAGATGGTACGTTCAGTTGCAGGGATGGAAAATGCGAAAATAGTCCGTTATGGGTATGCCATAGAGTATGATTACATCCAGCCAACGGACCTAAAACATACGCTTGAAACGAAGAAGATAAAAGGGCTCTATACCGCAGGTCAGATAAACGGTACGACCGGGTACGAAGAGGCAGCTGCACAGGGACTCATGGCAGGGATCAATGCTGCACTGAGCATACAAGGCAAAGAACCTTTCATTCTTAGACGAGATGAGGCTTATATCGGCGTACTGATCGATGATCTGGTAACCAAAGGAACCAAAGAACCCTACCGTATGTTCACCAGCCGTGCAGAGTACAGACTGCTTCTGCGTGAGGACAATGCAGATATGAGACTTTCACATTACGGAAAAGAGTTGGGACTTTTGGATGCTGAGTATATCAAGCATTTTGAAGAGAAAAAAGCGAACCTAGAGGAAGCATTGGATTACTTGAGAGTGCATCATGCAACGCCTACCAAAGAGTTTTTGGCTAAGCTAGAATCTATAGGTGCTGTGAAAATAAATGACAAAACACCTTTCCTCGATGTGATAGGGCGTGGAGATTTCAATAGAGAGAAATTGGTTACGCTTCTGCCGGAGTTTGACAAGTATGATGATGAGGTGATAGAGCAGATTCTCATTGAAGCCAAATACAGCCGTTACATAGAGAAACAGCAACAGCAGATATTACAGATGGATGATATGCTGAAGATCAAAATACCCGAAGGTTTTGCCTATAAGCATATTTCAGGATTGAGCAATGAAATCGTTGAAAAACTTGAGATTGCTACACCTCCTACGCTGTTTGCTGCGTCACAGATATCGGGTGTGACACCTGCGGCTTTGGAAATTATACATGTGCATATTAAAATGGCTCAAAAAAACAAAAAAAGATAATAGAAAAAATGATGATAAAAGTATGAAGTTAAAAAAATAAATTATAATAAATATAAATTAGGAATATAATATTCCTAATTTACCTGCAGTAACATCTTATCTATTCAGGGGTAGTTTACATTTTTTTTACACTGCTTCTTTAATCATAAGTACAATACAATATAAATATAGTTTTAATTTATGGAGGATTAAAGATGCAAGAAAAAGAAAAAGGTCGTCGGGACTTTATGGGTATGGCACTTGGTGCATGTGCGGCAGTAGGTGGTGTAGGCGCACTCTACGCGGCAAAACGTACATGGGATCCATTGCCGAGTGTAAAAGCAGCGGGTTTTACTACCATTGATTTGAGTGGTGCTCAAGAAAATGTACTTGTTGTCGAAAAATGGAGAGGGAAACCGATCTTTGTTTTAAAGAAATCGGAAGATATGCAAGCAGATGACAGAGATATAGTGATCGGTACAGCTAGATATCATGTCTCTATCGGTCTTTGTACGCACTTGGGATGTATTCCTGCCTATGAGAAAGAACAGCATAAGTTCAAGTGTGCTTGTCACGGTGGTGAATTTGATGCAAGTGGACACCAAATTTTCGGTCCTCCTCCAAGTCCACTTGAAATTCCTCCATTTAAAATAGATGGAACAAAGCTTGTTCTTGGCGAGACTGGTCCAGAATATCAAAAAATGTTAGATGCCGGCCTAACGGTATAAGGGGGAATTATGGCACATTTTGAAAAAGCGAAGAATCTTAATGAGTGGTTGGATCAGCGTTTAGCCATTAATACACTCAAAAGAGTACTCAATACGGAATATTGGATCCCAAAAGATATTAACTTCCTTTGGGCTATGGGTATGGTCCTGGCGGCGACATTCGGTATACTCGTGCTTTCTGGTATCTTCTTACTTATGTATTATAAACCAGATACGAACCTGGCTTTTGATTCTGTCAATTATACGATCATGAGTGAAGTAGGCTATGGTTGGTTATGGAGACATATTCATGGGGTGGGTGCCTCTATTGTATTCCTTATCATCTACATTCATATGTTCACAGGTATCTACTATGGTTCATACAAAAAAGGTAGAGAGCTTATCTGGCTATCAGGTATGGCACTTTTTGTTGCATTCTCAGCAGAAGCCTTTTCAGGTTATATGCTCCCTTGGGGACAGATGAGTTACTGGGCAGGTATGGTTATTACAAACCTTTTCTCTGGAGGTTCTCTTGAGGCGTATGGTTTGGTTGAATGGATACGTGGTGATTATGTTCCTGGTGATGCATTCTTGACCAGATTCTTTATGCTGCATGTATTTTTGATCCCATTGGTGATCATTGGGCTGATCGTACTGCATTTTGGTACGCTAAGAATACCGCATGTCAACAACCAAGAAGGTGCAGAGATAGACTTTAAAGAAGCTGCAGATCTTTGGAAATCTGGAAAGAAAAAAGAGTCTAAAGTCATTCCTTTCTCTCCAGTATTTTTAAGTAAGGATGTCTTTGTCATGGGTGTATATTTTATACTCTTCTTTTACCTGGTATTCTATAACTTTAACTTTGCGATGGACCCGGTGAACTTTGACCCGGCAGATGGTCTTAAAACACCGGCTCACATTTATCCTGAGTGGTACTTCCTGTGGTCCTATGAGATCTTGCGTCCATTCGGTAAAGATGCTGGTCTGATAGCGTTTGGTATTGCGCAGCTAGCCCTGTTCTTCTTGCCGTTCATCGATAGAAGTCCAAATGTGGCTCCAGCACATAAAAGAGGACTTTTCCAAGTTTGGTTCTGGGTTTTACTTGTAGATATGATAGTACTTACAGCAATGGGTAAATTACCTCCGACAGATCCTACATTTGCATGGATAGGCTTGGTATCAGCATGGACATTTCTAGCACTTGGACCGATCTTGTTCATTATCACTATGTTCGAAAAAAAAATAGAGAAAGGAGCATAACATGAGAGAATTAAAAATATTAGCAGTTGTTGTCTTCTTTTCATTATTGACCTATTATTTGGTAGAACCTTATGCACACCATGAGATGCATAAAAAAGTGGATGCTCAGGGTAATGAGATCAAAATAGAGAGTCATGGGTTTACCTATAATGGAGCAGATGACATCGAAGAAGCAGTACGTGCAGGAGATACTGCAAGGGTTGAAGCAAAAAAAGCATTCTGGGCAGAAGTAGCAGAAGTTGCTAGGCTCAAAGGAGATGCGACTGCAGGTGAAGCAGGATTTGGACTCTGTATGGGGTGTCATAATGGTGCAAACATGAATATGGGTAGTGTGATACCGCCTAACCTTGATCATGCAGGTGCACTTTATGATAAAAACTATCTTATCGCTTTGATCAAAGATCCTGCGATGGCATCCAATGTGGATCATAAATACGCAGATACCATGATGCACCCAATGGGATCGATCAAATCAATGATGAGTGACAAGCAGCAAATTGCTGATGTTGTAGCTTATCTACTTAAGAATAAAGCTGGAGAAGTTACATCTAAAGAAGCGTTTATGGAAGCTTGTGTAAGATGCCATGCTGTACGTTACGGTAAACTGACACAGTTGGGTGAAACACCAGCATTCAAATATGAAAAAGATGCACTGGCGCATAAGATCAAAGTGATAGATGAGCAAGATGCCGTGAAAGCCTATATGGGTAAACTTCCTCCGGATCTTTCTATGATCATCAGAGCAAGAAGCGAGCACTTTATGGAGACATTCATTGAAAATCCACAAAGTCAATTGGCTGGTACATCAATGCCTAGAGTGGGTCTGAACCATGAAGGATATGAGAAGGTAAAAGCCTACCTTACTGAAGTGGGTGATCCAAGTAAAGAAAAAAGAGAAGCGCTTGGACCGATCGTCATTGGTTTCTTTATCTTGTTTTCACTTCTTGCATTGCTATGGAAGAAGTCACAATGGAGAGACTTGCACTAATCTAACGATTTAGGACAGGGAATCTCCTTGTCCTCACTTTCTTGATACACATTATCCCTTTTTTATCTACATTCTGCTACCCTAAGAAAAAATTTTAAAAAATTATACATTGGATTTTATATGCTTATAGATGGACATGGCCGTACAGTGAACTATTTACGTATCTCAGTGACAGAACGCTGTAACTTTAGATGTCAGTATTGTATGCCGGAAAAACCTTTTTCATGGGTACCTAAAGAGAATTTACTTACTTTTGAAGAACTCTTTTTATTTGTCAAAGTTGCTATCGATGAAGGGGTAACGAAAATTCGTCTCACAGGTGGGGAACCGCTACTGAGAGAAGATCTTGATGTCTTTATTAAAATGATATCTGATTATAAGCCGGATATAGATCTAGCACTGACAACCAATGCTTATCTTCTTCCCGAAGCAGCACAAAGACTTAAGGATGCAGGGCTTAAAAGACTGAATATTTCACTCGATTCACTGCACGCGGATGTAGCAGCGAAGATAGCAGGGAAAGACGTACTTCCTCAAGTACTTAAAGGCATAGATAAAGCTTTAGAAGTCGGTCTTAAAGTGAAAATCAATATGGTTCCTCTTAAAGGTATTAATGATGGTGAGATATTAGATATTTTGGATTATTGTAAAGCACGTAATATCAAAGTACGTTTCATAGAGTACATGGAAAACAGACATGCAGATCAAGCACTCAAAGGTATGCACGGAAGAGAGATACTTGCGAAAGTAAAAGAGGAACATACGATTCATGCTTTAGGACGGGAAGGTGCCAGTCCATCATTTAACTATGCACTTGAAGATGGGACAGAGTTTGGATTGATAGACCCGCATAAACATGATTTTTGTGAGAGCTGTAATCGTATACGTTTGACTGCTGAGGGTAATCTCATCCCATGTCTTTATTTCGATGAAGCGATGAGTATTGCAGAGTCAGTGAAAAAGGGTGATATCCAAGGTGCGGCAAATGTTTTGGCTCAAGTACTCAAAGACAAACCAAAAGAGAACCGTTGGAGTGAAGATAACCCTAATGAAGAGAAAGAAATTTCTTCACGTGCTTTTTATGAAACTGGTGGCTGATGTTTTACCTTACTGAACAGTTTTTTTCGATCCAGGGTGAAGGTAAATACGCGGGGGTACCTTCGTATTTTTTACGTACAGGCGGCTGTAATTTGAGCTGTCCTGGTTTTGGTGCAAGTTATGAAGTCGACGGTGAAGTACGCTACGGGTGTGATACCTATTTTGCGGTAGACAGTGCCTATGCCAAATCCTGGATAAAAGTTGATGACAGCAAAACACTGATCGACAGACTTAAAAAAGAATTCAGCGCGATAGGCTATAAACCACATATGGTCATTACGGGGGGTGAACCCTTAATGTATCATAGTGATACTGTATTTTATGCAGTCATTGAGTGGTTGGTTTCAGAAGGGATTGAGATCACTTTTGAAACCAATGGTACAATCGAGATAGACTTTGAAAAGTATCCTGCATACAAATTCTGTATCTTTGCACTCTCTTTAAAATTGGCCAATTCAGGTGAACCTGAAGCGAAGCGTATCGTTCCTCAGGCACTTCGATCTATACGTGATCATGCAAAAGAGTCTTTTTTAAAATTTACCATTGATGCGGATCTGGTACAAACTTCAGCGCTCGATGAGATAGAAGCTATAAGAGAATTCTTGCCGGATCTCCCCGTCTACTGTATGCCTGTGGGTGAAAGCAGAGATACCATTTGGAAAAATGACAAAGCTGTTTTTGAATTCTGCATGAAATATAATTTTAAGTATAGTGACAGACTGCATATACGCGTTTTTGATACTACCCAAGGTGTATAACCTAAATTTTAGTTAGCTTGGTTAAAATCAGATGAATATACTCCTAGTTGAGGAAGACACATGTTAATCAGAAAACTTTTTAAATTTGAAAATGCGCATATTGTACGTGACTGTAGCACACAGCGCTGCAGTGAAAATATCCATGGACACTCTTATAAAATTGAAGTACTCTTAGAGTCAAACTATCTTGATGATGGACAAATGGTGTATGATTTTGGACTGACCAAACGGTACATTAAAGAGCTGATAGACTCCTTTGATCATGCGATCACGCTTTGGTCCAAAGATGATAAAAATTATGTAGAAGCGATGAAAACCTACAGTAATAGATGGGTGGAACTGCCTGTTTCTCCTTCGGCAGAACAGTTTTCCCGTGTGATCTATCTTATGGTAGAACGTGTTTTGGCGTGCACAGATATGCAAAATGGCGAGAGAGAAGTAAAGCTTCACAGTATTATTGTACATGAGACTGACACCGGATATGCACAAGGGTTTAAAGAAGATGCCCATAGTGAGATTATGGGGACCATAAAGCTTGAAGATATTGTATTCTCCCCTCAAGTACAAAGTGAATGGAGTGACAGTGCACTTTGGGATAAATTGCTGAATCGTATTCATATTAAAAATCCTAAAAAGGTTTAGGTTCCTTTTTTTAGTTATAATAGATGCATGAACACAAGAAGGATAGAGTATGAAGAAAATAATATTTCTCTCTTTTGTCACAGCGAGTGTAGTGTTTACCGCTTATGCAGAAGAAGCAAAAACAGTAGAAAAAGTTCCAGCTAAAAAAATTGCATCTGAAAAATCTTCAGCACCATTAGTATCACCAAAAAAACCAAAACCAGCAGAATGTGTGGCGCCAGCAAAACCTGCAACACCTGCAGAACCAGTAAAGCCAGCGGATGCCGCGAAACCTGCAGCTCCTGCCGAAGCCGCAAAGTCTGTAGAAGCAGCAGATCCAGCAACACCGGTAAAACCTGCCCAATCAGCAAAAGCAGCAACACCAGCAGAACCAGCAACACCAGCACCGGGAACCTGCCCACAAGAAGCCGAAAAACCGGCAGCCAAGTAAATAGAAAGGATCGATCATGAAGAATAGTACATTACTTTCTCTTGTAACAGCAACTGTGTTGTTTACAGCCTGTGGAGAAGAGACACAAAAAGCAGTAGCAGAAGTGAATACAACCAAAGTTGCAGAAGCAGTTAAAAAAGATACCGTACATGCTGTAGAGACGGCGAAGATCAAAATAACCGAAATGGCAGAAGAAGCAAAAGTTAAAGCGAAAAAAATGGCGGATCAAGCAGCAGAAAAAGCAGCAGAAGCCAAAGTAGCTGCGGCAGAAAAAGCAGCTGAAGCAGCGGAAGTAGTGAAAGAAAAAGCAGAGGAAGTAGCAGAGTCTGCAACATCAGAAACGCCTGCAGCACCAGAAGCAACAGAAGCGCCAGCTGCTGTTCCTGCTACACCACCTGCATCACCTGCAGCGTATGCCAAATGTAAAGGGTGTCATGGTGCAAATGGTAAGACAAAAGCACTTGGAAAATCAGCAGTAATTGCCGGTCAGGATAAAGAAGCACTGATTACTTCTTTGAACGAGTATAAAGCAGGTACAAAAAATGTAGCTGGAATGGGTTCGCTTATGACGGCTCAAGTGGCAACAATGTCTGACGAAGAGATCGAAGCAGTGGCTGAGTATCTTTCACAGATCTAAAAAATGTAGAGGGCAATGTCCCTCTTTTTCCTTTAACATGTAAAAAAATCTTCCTTTTCAGAAGCGGTTAATTCCCAATTTATCGGTAGTATTTTAACCGTTCTGCCTTTTTCTAGCACTGAAATTTCAGGTATGGTGATAAGCATAGCATTGGCTTGTTCTAAGGGTGAGATCATGCCGGGAAGTTGTTTTGTGAACGGCATAAATGTTTGTCCGTCAAATGTACCCAGACGTACGGTATGTTTACCTGCTCTAAGTGTGAAGTCTTCTTTTATCTCTGTAGATATCGTATGATGATAATAGGCGTTCATCCCCGACATTTTACGTATGGCAGCGCGTACAAACATTTCATAATTCACCATAGATGCAAGAGGATTTCCAGGCAGGTTGATCACAACAGTGTCTCCTATGGTCCCCAAAGCAGTAGGTTTACCCGGTTTGATATCTACTTTGTCGAAGTGCAGTGTCATACCCAAGTTTGTAAAAGCTTCTTTGGTGAAGTCTTTGTCCCCCATACTGATACCACCAGATGTGATGATGATATCCGCATTCAATGCAGATTTGATAGCAGACGTCAAAGACTCTAATGTGTCACCGGAACTGCCTATGTATTGTACTTCGCATCCCAGCTCCTTGGCACGTGCCAAGAACATAGGCGTATTTGAGTTGTAGAGTTGGTGTGGGGCTATTTTTTCGAAGTGTGGACGCAGTTCATCTCCTGTACCAAAGACAGCCACTTTGATCTTGCGTGTTACCCGTAGATGTGTCACTCCTTGGCTGGCAAGAAGTGCTATGCTGTATGCCGTGACCTTCTCTCCTTTATGCAGGTAGACAGCACCGCTCTTGATATCTTCACCCGCATGTCTTATATGCCCGTCTTTTTTGATCTCTTCTGGCAAGGTGACCTGTGTGCCATTGACAGTCGTATTCTCTATGGGGATGACTGATTCACAACCTTTCGGAATAGGAGCACCTGTCATGATCTTGATGGCCTTTGTAGCCTGAAGTGTCATTTGAGGATCATCTCCGGCATAGATCACATCTGTACATTCCACGGTACTGTTTGCATCAGCACATTTCACCGCATATCCATCCATGGCAGAGTTGTCAAAACGCGGTAGATCAAATGTAGCGATGGAGTCTTCACTCATCACACGTCCCAATGCCATCTCAATAGGTATGACCTCAGAGTTTACCACAGAGGTATTTTTATAAATAATATCAAGTGCTTGCGTGATAGAAACGGGCATGTTGAACCTTTAAAATTAAGTTATGTTGATCAGAGGGGTCGATTATAGCAAAATAGGGTATAATCCACTTTTAAACAAATCAAAATTACAGGAAATTCATATGGTTGAAGAGATGTTGGCAGCACATAGTATTTTAGTGAAAGTCTTTTTAGGCTTTTTGGTTGGAGGGTTATTTATTCCGATAATGACAGCAAAAAATCCATTAGGATTTAGAAAAGCAAGTTTTATCTATACGATGATCTTTCAAGCGCTTGCTACCATGATAGCATTTGCAGGTATCGTTGCTGTGTTTACAGGTGATCTGGGTTGGTCGGTAACGACGATTATCATGGTCGTGGTTTGGGCAGTGTTGATGTATATAGAGATCAAGAAGTACAAGCTTATCAAAATAGCCAATTTAGACAATGCTGACGCGCACAAGTTACTAAAAGGTGCATTTTTGAAAATATCTTCAGTACAGATCCTGCTGGTTGTTGTGATGATCGTACTGATGGTACTGAAAGCTAAAGGTGTCATAGCACTCTAAGCATGTTATATCTTTATCAGAAAGGGGCAGGTCAGCCTCAGCTTACCCTACTGGGAGACGAGCATCGTTACATTTTCAAAGTACGAAGACATAAGGTAGATGATACCTTGTATCTTCGTAACCTTGAAGATGGACTCATTCATCGCTATCTTATTACCTATATCGATAAACGTTCAGTCATTCTTGAGCTGCAAGAGAGTCAAACACTTGAGATCAAAGCGAAAGCACCACTGCATATAGGTTGGTGTGTGATCGATCCTAAAAACATAGAAAAAGTCCTGCCATCTTTAAATGAAATGGGTGTAGAGAAGATCACTTTTATCTACTGTGCCCGTTCACAAAAAAGTTTTAAGCCGGACTTCAAACGATGGGAAAAGATACTTTTAAATTCTTCTCAGCAGTCCGGACGAAGTGTGATGATGGAGTTGAATGTAGCTGAGAGCCTTGAAGCGTTTATCGCTGAGAATCCTCAAAGTTATCTTTTGAACTTTTCAGAACAGACACTCTCATCGCAGAGCAGTATCGATACGATCGTGGTTGGATGTGAAGGGGGAATGACCGAGGATGAGGTAGCGCTTTTTGCACCGCAGAGAGTGATAGGATTTGATACACCTTTAGTGCTCAAAAGTGAGAGTGCTGTGTGTGCAGTAGCTGCAAAAATATTACTCTAATTGGGGCATGGGTATTTTTTCACCCTTGTTGTAAACTAAGGTAAACATAAACAATGCACAGTAAAATCCGGATAATATTTTTAGAGTTTCAAGCATGATTGAAAATAGATTAAATTGACAAAGGAAATTTTTTGAACTTACAAAGTTTTTTATGGGAATATGGGGAAAAAGTCCCCGGGTACGATGTCAGAGTCATCAATGAAAGAGAAGCAAGAGCCGGAGCAGGGATACTCGGAATGCTGGGGATGATCGTCATCTTTGTGGGGATAGGATTTAACCATACTATCGTAGCAAGAGTCTATCTGGCATTTTTATTTCTTGACTTTACGGCAAGGATCATCAGTCCAAGCTATGCTCCCTCTTTGCTCTTGGGAAGGTTTTTTGTACAAAATCAAAAACCGGAGTATGTAGGCGGATTACAAAAACGCTTTGCATGGACACTGGGCTGGCTTATCTCTCTTCCTATGGTCTGGTGGTTCGTGATACACTGGGATATCAATTTTTATAAAGTGATGATCTGTGTGCTTTGTCTGCTACTTACTTTTTTAGAAAGTGCTTTTTCTATATGTGTAGGCTGTAAGCTATACAGAGTAATGACTAAAATAGACCCAGTACATTGTCCTGGAGGCGTGTGTGAAGTACGCAAAAAAGAGCCTATACAAACCTTTAATCCGATACAAAAAGTGATCACCGCTTTAACCATGATCGGACTTGTGGTAGGAACCTACCTCTTTTTAGCGAATTCACAGCCTCAAACATTCTTCGGTGAGTTTCTCCATGAAGCGGTTTTAACAGACGCACAGCTTCAAAAAGAGAAAGATGAAGCATATCAAAAAGAGGTAGCAAAAGAGTTTGAAGATGATGAGGATTGGTAGGTCTTATACAGTGATCCAGACATCCTAAAGAGTGATTTGGATGTGCAGACTCCTGTTGCCCATGATGTTTGGATCATACAGGTCAATCTGTTTTATAATTTTTTAAAAGTATTTAGATATAATTTCGCCCTATATTGTCTCGCCTAAGAGCGTTGCAATGCCCCTTTTTATATGGAAAAGGAAGAGTCATAGGCTAGAGCAGGTTAGTTGCCTGACACACAAAATAAACTAAAAGGTTAGAAAATGAGAAAAGAAATTCACCCAGATTACGTTGAGTGTAAAGTAACATGTGCATGTGGTAACACATTTGAGACAAGAACAAATAAAGCAGAGTTGAGTATCGATATTTGTAATGCATGTCACCCATTCTTTACAGGTTCTGAAAAAATTCTTGATGCTGCTGGTAGAGTAGAGAAGTTTAAGAACAAATACAAATTAGGTTAATCTTAATACCTAATAACATAGAGAGCATCGCTCTCTATGCTTGCATTTATGCTAAGTTTGCTTGAACATTTAGCAAGCACCTATTCTCTTCAAACATTAAAGTATTTATTATGTTAACATTTATCCCCACACCTATTGGAAATCCACAAGATATTACGATCAGAGCGATGAAGCTTTTTGAAAAAGCAGAACTCTTTTTATGTGAAGATACACGTCAGACCAAACGGCTTTTGCGGTTGCTTGAAGAGCGGTTTGATATGGTGTACCCTGATGCATCGTTCTATTCTTTTAATGAACACAATGGAGAAGAGAGACTTGAAGAGTTTGGCAGTAGTTTAGAGGACAAAGAGGTGGTGTATGTCAGTGATGCGGGAATGCCGATCATTTCTGACCCCGGACAGATACTTGTCGCGTATGCACAAGCACATAATATACCCTACGATGTACTTCCCGGGGCATCTGCAGTGACGACTGCATACGCTGCAAGCGGTTTTGAGGAAGGAAAGTTTCTTTTTTATGCATTTTTACCGCATAAAGGCAAAGAGAGAAGCTCTGCGCTAAGTGAAGCGATGAGCAATGGATACAATACCGTACTGTATGAAGCGCCTCACCGTTTGGAAAAGCTTTTACATGAGATTGTGTTACTGGATGAAGATAGAGAGCTTTTTTTAGCTAAAGAGATCAGTAAAAAGTATCAAAGATACTATCGGGGTACGGCTAAATCACTCAATGAACAGTTCAAAGATCTGAATATACGCGGTGAATGGGTGGTCATCATCAAAGCCCAAAAAAGTACCGAAAAAAGCCTTAGTTTTACCGAAGTTTTAAGTTTGGACCTACCACCTAAACCTAAAGCAAAACTTCTTGCTCAGCTTAGTGATAAAAGTGTGAAAGAGTGGTATAGTGAACTCACACACTCTACTTAACACTGTAAAAGCAAAAAAAAGGTAAAATCACTCTATTAGTAACTATGAAAAAAAGGTAGAATCATCTTTATGATTATATATGGAAAACAAGTCTGTTTACATGCACTAGAACAGCATTCAGAGAAAATAAAAACTGTCTATGTCGCTAAGAAAGGGATACTCCCTAAAGACCTATTCCATAAATACCATGATAATATCAAGTTTTTAGAAGAGAAGTGGGCTCAATCTATGAGTAAGGGTGGGAATCACCAGGGAATACTTGTTGAGATGGCTGAGTTTGAACAAAGTTCTCTCTCAGAGATCAAAAAAAATGATTTTATCGTGGTACTAGATGGTTTAACGGATGTAGGAAATATAGGAGCGGTAGTACGATCAGCCTATGCACTGGGCGCAGATGCAGTGATCGCTACAGGTGTGAAACAGCTTAATTTTGCTGCCATAGCACGTACAAGTTCTGGGGCTATGCTGGATATGCCTTTTATGATAGCAGCGAATATTTTAGATACATTTAATGAACTTCAGCAACTTGGATTTACTTTTTATGGTGCCTCGATGGATGGAGAAAATGTGCAAGAGCTGACATTTGACACTAAACGTGTGCTTGTTTTGGGAAGTGAAGGCAAGGGACTTTCAAAGAAGGTCATAGCTAAACTGGATCATAGGGTATCGATAGAGATGAAACATGCATTTGACTCACTCAATGTGAGTGCAGCTGCAGCGATTTTAATACATAGGATGGGTTATGCAATTAAATGAGATACTTGAAGAAAACACGATAAAAAGTATTAGTCAAAAGACAAAGATATCTGAAGAGAATCTTGAATATCTTTTGGCTGCAAATTTTGATCCTCTAAAAAAGATCAAAGTTTTAGGTTTCATCTCTATTCTAGAACGAGAGTATAATGCAGACCTGAGTGGATTAAGAGAAGAAGCATTAGCCTTTTACTCTGCTGAGAAAGAAGAGAATGGTTTTACGGTAGGCCTTCCTATGGATGAAGAGAAAAGAGGAAAATCAAAATTGTTTTTATTTCTCATTCTTGCTCTTTTGGCTTATGCTTCCTGGTATTTTTTTACACAGTTTGATAAAAACCATTTGAGTGGACTTATTCCTTTTATCGATGAGCAAAGGATAGAAAATTTTGTTACAGAAAATGAAGAAAATAAAAAAGAGATCAGCATAGAAGATCTAAGTATCGCAAGTTTAGTTGTCAGCGATACGAATACCAATACAGTGGTAAAAGAAAAAGTAGAAGATATAGTTCCTCAAGAGCGTGTACAGAGTAGTGACGTAAAGGTGAAAGAGGAAAATGTTTCTACCGAACCTGTAAGTCAATTTTAGTGCGGCTTGTATGGGACTAATGATAAAAATGAAAAAAAATGTAAAGCGAGTAAAGCATGTTTGATGAAATTCAATTTGAGAAAATAAACCGATTACCGAAGTATCTTTTTGCAGAGATCAATGATCTAAAGATGCAGCTAAGACGGGAAGGTACAGATATTATAGACTTTTCTATGGGGAACCCTGATGCTTCAACACCGAAACCGATCATCGATAAACTATGTGAAACGGCTCAAAAACCCAAAACCCATGGTTACTCTGCAAGTAAAGGGATCTATAAACTTAGACTGGCGATGAGCAAATGGTATAAGCGTAAATACAGCGTGGTTTTGGATCCAGATACTGAAGTGGTTGCTACAATGGGAAGCAAAGAAGGGTACGTGCACCTTGTTCAGGCTATTTCTAACCCTGGTGACGTTGCCATCGTGCCTGATCCTACTTATCCTATCCATTCACAGGCGTTCATCTTGGCAGGAGCAAATGTAGAGAAAATGCAGCTTATATTTGATGAAGAGACTTTTGAAGTAGATGAAGATAGATTTTTAGCTGATCTTGAAGATCACTTGGACAACTCCATTCCCAAAGCTAAGTTTTTAGTCGTTAATTTCCCGCATAACCCTACGACGGCAACAGTCACGCCTCAATTTTATGAGAGACTCGTAGCGCTTGCAAAAGAAAAACGATTTTATATCATTTCAGATATTGCCTATGCCGATATCACATTTGATGGCTACACGACCCCTTCTATCATGAGCGTAGAGGGTGCGAAAGATGTGGCGGTTGAAGCCTATACACTTTCAAAATCCTACAACATGGCAGGGTGGAGAGTAGGTTTCATCGTAGGAAATAAAAAACTCATTGGTGCACTGCAAAGCATTAAGTCATGGTTGGACTACGGTATGTTCACGCCTATTCAAGTGGCTGCGACTGTGGCTTTGGATGAACATGGATATATTCCTGATGAACAGATCATCCCACGTTATGAAAAAAGACGTGATGTGATGATAGAAGCGTTTGAAAATGCAGGTTGGCCATTGGCTAAACCGAATGCTTCAATGTTTATTTGGGGAAAGATACCTGAGGTTGCAAGAGATATGGGTTCTTTAGAGTTTGCTAAACAGCTGCTGCTGCATGCAGATGTTGCAGTGAGCCCAGGTATAGGGTTTGGTAAATATGGTGATGAGTATGTACGTATCGCACTCATAGAAAATGAAAATCGTATCCGTCAAGCGGCAAGAAACATCAAAAAGTTTTTAAAAGAACTGGAAGAGGCAAAAAAGAATGGTTAAAGTAGGAATTTTAGGTGTAGGTACTGTTGGTGCAAGTGTTGCAAAGATACTTGAAGAGAACGGTGACATTATCGAGGCAAGAGCCGGGGAAAAGATCGTTGCAAAATCAGGTGTGGTGAAAAATCTCTCTAAAGACAGAGGGGTAAGCATTAAGCTAAGTGATGATCCATACGATGTGGTCAATGATCCTGAGATAGACATCGTCATAGAATTGATGGGCGGTGTTGAAGAGCCTTATACACTCGTTAAAAAAGCACTTGAAAACGGTAAAGCGGTCGTAACAGCGAACAAGGCACTGCTTGCGTATCATCGTTATGAACTTCAAGAGATAGCTGGTGATATCCCTTTAATGTATGAAGCAAGTACGGCCGGTGGTATCCCTATCATTGGTGCATTGCGTAACGGGCTTTCTGCTAACCACATAGACTCTATTCAGGGTATTATGAATGGGACCTGTAACTATATGCTGACCAAGATGATAAAAGAAGGTGCTCAGTATGATGAGATCCTTAAAGAATCTCAAGAATTAGGGTATGCAGAAGCTGATCCTAGCTTTGACGTGGGTGGATTTGATGCTTCACACAAGTTACTTATTTTAGCCAGTATTGCGTATGGTTTGGATGCAAAGCCTGAAGATATTCTCATAGAGGGTATAGAAAATATCACGCAAACAGATGTCTCTTTTGCAAAAGAATTTGGTTATGAGATCAAACTTCTTGGTATTGCCAAAAAAGTGGGTCAGGGTGTAGAACTTAGAGTGCATGCTACAATGATACCGCAAGAGTCTATGATAGCCAAAGTGGACGGTGTGATGAATGCCGTAACGGTTGTGGGTGATCGTGTAGGTGAGACGATGTATTACGGCCCTGGTGCAGGTGGTGATGCTACCGCATCAGCAGTAATAGCGGACATTGTTGATATCGTCCGTGGAAATCAAGGGCCTATGCTCGGGTATAAAAAAGGTTTAGAGAGTGGACTTAAACTTTTGCCTAAAGAGGACATCGTGACCCAATACTACCTTAGACTGGAAGTGGATGATCAAAGCGGTGTACTGGCATCTATCTCATCAACTCTTGGAGAATTTGATATCTCTATAGAGGCGATGCTTCAAAAACCTACAAAAAATGATGAAATAGCCAAACTGCTCTTTACAACACATACCTGTAAAGAGAGTAAAATGCAAGATGCTATTGCTGCATTGAGTCAACTTGATGTCGTTCATGGTAAAATAGCCATGATGAGGATCGAGAAGTAAAAGGAGAAGAGATGGCAAAAGATCACTATTTTGATATCACTGCTAAGCTGGACATGATGGAACTTAAAAATGCTATCGTCATGGCTGAAAAAGAAGTTGCTACACGTTTTGATTTCAAAGGGTTGGTAGCTGAGATCAATCTCAATGAAGCTGCTAAGACTTTGAGCCTTAGCTCTTCTACAGATTCTAAGATAGATGCACTTAAAGATATACTTATCTCAAAACTGATCAAAAGAGGTATCGCAGGAAAGTCACTTGAAGAGGTGAAAACCGAAGGTATATCCGGAGGTAACACAAAAGTGATCTACCGTATCGTTGATACGATCGATAAAGATGAAGCGAAAAAGATCGTTAAAGCTATCAAAGATATGAAGATAAAAGTAACACCATCGATTCAAGGTGACGAAGTACGTGTATCTGGGAAGAAAATAGATGATCTTCAGGCTGTGATGGCTGAAGTGAAAACTTTGGATCTCAAAGCACCGTTGGTGTTTGGGAATTTTAAATAATTCGATTGTTTTTGCATACTGTTTTGTATGCAAAGCGAGGCGTTGTTATTCTCCTTACTTTTCTAGAAAAGTAAGCAAAAGTCGTCACTACTCCCAAATCGCTTTGCTTCGTAGTGACAAGGGCACGCTTTGCGTAATTTTATAGGGCGTGGACTGTATTAACTACAGTGTCCGCCACCACAGCATCCACCTGAAGCAGCTGCTTGAGGTGCTTTCATGGCGATGCTAAAGTTATCACCATTTTCACTAAGTTCAAATCCATGTTTACCACAGAATTTTTCATTCATATGGCTTACCATACCTTGTGCTTTCATCATCGCATCATCTTTGTTATCAAACGTAACATTGTTTTCTAATTCACTTCTTTTGAAGCATCCACATTCTTGAGCTATATTTATAGTTGACATTGTAATCCTTTGTTATAATTTTTCAGATAGTAACAGAGTTATATTAATAATAGCTTTATTATTGGATAAATAAGATAAATTTACTCTTATTTATCCAAATAGAGATCAGTTAAGTAGCGGAGAACTAAACCAGTGCCTGCTTGCTTTTAATTTTTTTGATGTTTGCAAGCATAAGTATAGAGGTAATAAGCGCCACGACGAAAAGACCGACAAAGACATAAAGCGTACCGGTATAACTGCCCGTTGTATCTTTGACATAGGCGATGATGATAGGCCCTACAAGACCTGCCAAAGCCCAGGCAGTGAGAATATAGCCATGAATCGCACCAAGCTCTTTCGTACCGAATATATCACCAATATACGCAGGAACAGAAGCAAATGCACCGCCGTAACACGTCATTATATAGTAAAGCAGCACTTGGAAGAGGAGAATGCTTGTTACAGTGGTAAGCATATAAAACGCAATGATCTGTGTCACAAAGAAAAGTATAAAGACCACAGGTCTTGTAAGGTAATCTGAGATACTTGCCCATGCAATTCTACCTGCACCGTTGAAAATACCCATAAGTCCTACTGCTGAGGCTGCGGCTAAAGCAGAGATACCTATGACTTCCTGCAAGAGTGGAGAAGCCACAGAGATAATAGCAATACCGCAGGTGACATTGATAAAAAGCATGATCCAAAGTCCATAAAATCTGGCAGTCTTAACGGCTTCATCGCGTGTAATGTTCACAAGGTCCTCTTTGAGCTTCTTTTTCCCCGCGTTGATGGCAGCAGTGAAATGTGCCGGCATATACCCTTCTGGAGGATTAGCAAGATATTGTGCTGCGGTAAACATCACGATGAAGTAGATAGACCCCAGGATATAAAAGGTTGAAGAGACACCTACGGCATCGATCAGTACTTTAATGGCAGGCCCTGAGATAGCAGAGGCAAAACCAAAGCCCATGATGGCAAGTCCTGTTGCCATACCCCGTCTATCGGGGAACCACTTAACAAGCATAGATACTGGAGAAATGTACCCTATACCAAGACCGGCTCCCCCTAAAACACCGTAGGTAACGTAAAGAAGCAGTTTGGATTCCAGGTGGATAGCCAGACCAGAACCGACAGTACCCAGTCCAAAGAGAACAGCGGCAAGTGTAGCAGCCACTCTTGGCCCTTTACGCTCTACAAATTTACCCATAAGCGCAGCCGAGAGACCTAAAAAGAAGATCGCAATGGAAAAGGTGATGGTGACATCTGTCAGTGTCCAGTGCATTGTGGACTGTATAGGGTTTACGTACACGCTCCATGCATAGACAGAGCCTATGGATATGTGAATTGCCATCGCAGCCAGGGCCATGAACCAGCGGTTTTTAACTTTTGTAGTCATTGAATTTTCCTTAATGTTTGAATTACAGGGATTATATATATGAACTTTACACTAAATGTAAATATTGGTGCCCTTTTTTGATATAATTTGGCAGATAGTAACAACACTTACTTAAAAAAACATAATTTTAATTATAAATAGGATAAAATTACTCCTATTTAAGTACAAAAGGGTACATGATGACAAAAAAAGCTGATAACAATTGTGAAATAATAGACAGTGTTTGTGCGTATTGTGGTGTAGGTTGCGATATTGCAGCCGAGGTTGACACAAAAGAGAATAAAATTAAGAAGATCTTTGCACATCCGGATGGCGCTACATCTGAAGGAAAACTTTGTATAAAAGGGACATACGGATATGATTTTGTTGATGCAAAAGAGAGACTGAGAACGCCTCGTATCCGTAAAAGCTTTTTAGAGAAGAACCCTGAGATCAAAAAAGCGATCGCCGGTTCGCTAACAGATCTGGATGATACATGGTATGAGACGGATCTGGATGCTGCTACTACTGCAGGGGCAATGAAGCTTAAAGATATTCAAACACAATATGGTGAAAAATCTGTGTGTTCACTTGGAGGGGCTAGAAGTTCATGTGAATCAGCTTATTATTTTCAAAAGTTCACACGTTACACACTGAACTCCCCACACGTAGATAATTGTGCCAGGGTGTGTCACTCTCCGTCACTCAAGGGGATGAGACTTACCATCGGCGAGGGGGCTGCAAGTAACCCATTTGATGATATTTACAAAACAGAATTTATGATCGTGATGGGTTCCAATACTACTGAGGCACACCCGATTGTTGGTAACCGTATGATCAAAGCTGCGCAAAAGGGTACACCTATCGCATGTTTTGATGTGCGTGATATTAAACTGCATAAGTTCTCAAAATATAAAGCAGTTACGCCACACGAAGCGAATCTACTTGTTTTAAATATGTTGGCATATACGATCATCACTGAAGAGTTGTATCATAAAGATTTTATAAAAAACAGGACAAAGAACTTTGAACACTTTAAAGAGAACATTTTAAATGATCCCTATGCGAATCCTGAATTTTTCAGAGAAGTGGAAGGGTATGAGTATTTAGCAGATATGCTTCCGGAGATTGCTCGTGAATATGCTACAAAAAAATCTCTTATTTTATGGGGACTTGGGATCACTGAACATGTAGATGGTTCTTACGCTGTAATGGCTATCGTTCACTTGGCACTTATGACCGGGAACATTGGTAAAGATGGTGCCGGTGTGATGCCTCTAAGAGGTCAAACGAACGTACAAGGTGCTTGTGATATGGGTATGCTTCCATACTATGCGCCGGATTATACTGCGCCAAAAGAGGTGGGGCTGATGACACCTCAGTTGGTGGATGGAATGCTTGATGGGACCATTAAAGGTGTGTTGAATATTGGTGAAGATCTCACGCATATCCATCCAAATATCAATAAGATCACAAAAGCATTTGAAAACCTGGATCTTATCTTTGTTCAAGAGTTGTTTATGACAGACATTGCTGAACGTGCAGACATTGTAGTAGGTGTTAAATCAGCCTATGAAAAAACAGGTATTTACATCAATGCGATGCGTAAAGTTCACCTCTCAACACCGCTTGTACACTCTGATCTTCCGGATGATTGGGAGGTGATCAAACTTCTTGATGAGAAAATGGGAGGGGAGTTTGGTTTTGAAACCTCTGAAGATATCTGGAACGATGTAAGAAAAACGGCGACCAACAGATTCAGTGGTGCCTCTTATGAGATGCTGAGAGCCAATGAAAAGCAGGGAATTTCCTGGCCGATCACTGAAGAGGGAGGTACCCCGGTACTGCATAGAGAAGACTTTAGAACAAAAGATGGTATCGGGGCATTCAGATACCATGGTTATAAACTCTCAGGTATGATCGAAGAGATACTAAACAAAGCACTTAAGGGTTATCACTTAACAACGGGTAGGATCATGGCCCACTATAATAACTCTGCGCAAACAAAATATACAGAGAACCTCATGAAAAAACATAAAGAGGATGTTATTTTAGTGCATGAAAGTGATAGTGCAGATTTCCCAACAGAGAGGGTGATCCTAAAAACAGAGTATGGTGAAACAAATCCACTAAAGGTAAAATTCACAGATAAAGTACGTCCAAAAACACTTTATACAACGTTTCACCACGTGGATTCAAAACTCAATAACATTTTTGGTGATAAGAGTGATGAACTTATTATGACTGCTGCATTTAAATCAATTCAGGTCGACATTATTCCTGTAAGTGCGTGATCACTTGCAGGTAAATTTCAGGGTCTCAAAGTGCGACCTTGAAAACTCTTTTTATCTTCTCTCTTTCATTATAAAACATCCCATATAGAACATTTTATAAGGTTTTCTATTGAAGGGTACAGATTTATGGTCTGCAAACTTCGCTACAGCGAATAACCTTATAAAATATGTTAGATTATAAGGTTTTGATTTTCAGGGAATAAGTAATTGATTGATATAATGTAAAGCTCACTGGAAAAATTGGAACACTGTAAATATTTTTCCAGCTATAGAGCCTTGTTAGCTTTTAATACGCACCCTGAGAATAAGTAAGCTCATAGCTATGTGAGTAGATCTCAAATATAAGACCGAATGGATCTTCCATGTAAACCATTCTATATGGTTTTTCACCAGGATAATACTCTCGAATTGGCATTCTCTGTTTTCCACCATGAGCTAAAATTTTCTCTACAAGTCCTTCAACATCGGGATCCTGTACACAAAAGTGAAATGTACTTGTCTTCCAATACTCAAAGTCTTTTGGTTTTTCATTGTTTTTAAACTCGAATATCTCAACACCGATTTTGTCTCCGGTTGACATATGGGCTATTTTGAAAGAGCCCCAGCCTGTGCCAAAGACATCAATACACATTTGTCCTATCGGTGTATCTGACTCCTCAGTAATGACAGTTGGTTCCATAATATGATACCAACCCATAACCTCAGTATAAAATTCAACAGCTTTTTCTACATCAGGAACGGATATTCCAATGTGTGAGAATGTTCTTGGATAGTTACTCATTGTATTTCTCCTTTATGAAAGTAACTATTTATTTTAAGGGATAAAGTACCCTTTAATTATGTTACTCCAGTATTAAGAGTATATCACAAATGGCTTGTCATAAAAACCTTATAAAATATATAACTTTATAAGGGTTTTATTACTGTTTTCAAAATTTACAATAAATTAGTTTTATATTATATTGAAGGACACTAAATTAAAGACAGCTATCATATGTCAAATCAGGGCTTAAAAAACCCTTACTGGTTGCTTTATAAAACTTACCATCTCTACTTTTTCCAACTATTGTAACCGTATATTTTTTACCATTTAATGGTCTTCCATTGTATAAACTCAAACCTAACTTATAATCAATTACACTAAACCTCGAAAAAGAAAAAGCAGCTAAGGTAATTCCCGGTACTTTATCAACAAATATGGCAAGAGACTCTAAATCCATATTTGATGAGATGGAAATAACAATTTGATGATTACATACTACATTTTTAGGAATCTTAAGATTGATTTTATCTTCAATAATGTCAATATTTGAACCATATAGTTCTGTGATAGCTTGTTGAATATTATTCGATCTCCATATTTTGGGTTTTGTTTTTCGAAATTTAATTACTGAATTTTTTGAATTGGGAATACGTTCACTTAGCGGTATTTTTTGTTCATTTCTTCTATTGAATTTAAAATCAAGTTTTTTCTTATTTTTCTCATTATCGGTTATAATGTATTGAACATTAGTTCCTTTATAAATATCCCTAAATTTATAAACTGTTGAGTATAAATATAACGGATTGAATGACATATCAAAAACAATTTCATTTTCTACTTTTGCTGAAATATGAGAAATCAAATTCGCTTCTTTTTTTAGTACTCTACCTTTTTTTATTTCTTCATATTTTTGTATGTTGGCTTTTTTACGTTCTGATGTTGGATTAAGAGGCATTAATCTTGTTTTGACTAATCCATCTTTTGAAAAAGCTTTTACTATTAATGAATGATGTTCTACTTCGTTAGCTAATAGGATATTTTGAATTAACAAAAAAAATACTATTAAGATTGAATTTCTCACGTAAATTCCTTTGACTATTTATACATATACGCATAAATATTGATTAAAAGAGTACTTTCCCTTTTCATTTTAAATAACGATATAAGTATATCCAAAAGGCATTGTTTCAAAACCTTATAAAATATATAACTTTATGAGGTTTTCACTTTCAGAGAATTAAGATAGCATATAGTTAATAGTATTGAAAACAAAGGCTATATATGAAAAAATTTGGATTTACTCTATTGTTACTTTTGACTTCAAACATTTATTCTGAAACTATAAACGGATACACTCTACCACCTGAACCAGATCCAAAAATCAATAATGCTACTTTACTTGGGATAGACTCCAACAACAATGGTGTGAGAGATGATGTGGAACGGTGGATATACAAGACGTATAAAGATAAGCATCCAATATATATAGATATTGCCATGCAGGCTGGAAGAGCTTATAAACTTGTTCTAGAGACTCCTGAGAGGGCTAAGGAGATTTATAATGAAGTTGATAAAGCAGCTTATTGTGAAGGATATTATAAGTATGAAGCAAAATATTTTAATGAACCTACTCTTGTACATGAAGATATAGATGATAGATATTTTAGACATAAAATCTATTTTAACACTAAAGAGAGAATGGATGCTTATAAACAATATGATAGCTTGTTAAGTGGTGATAGTTATACTCTTCCTGATAGTAAAAATATGAAAGCTATGTGTGATTTTAATACAAATAAGTATGAAAAGTAGAAACCTTATAAAATATATAACTTTATAAGGTTTTCATTACTCATTTAGAAGAATTGTTTCTTTTGTCTTTATTCTCTTTTAGTGCCTTTTCGTAAAGTCTTTTATCTAATATATTTAGAGGTATATACAGGATGATAGCTCCTAATGCTATATATCCTGAGAAAGGAGCTATCTTGAACCATAAACTACTCGATTCTCCACTTAGTGCATCTTTCAGTGTATCAGCAAATGCGGCATAGGTTCCAAAGAACATTACAACTAAGAGCAAGAGGCCCATGATATTTTTTCTGATCTTGTAGTGATGTAGATAATTCATAATTTGCCTTGTTTTTTAAATAGAGTATATTCTGTGTTAGATTATGTTGTGCTTGTCATTAGATGACAGTCCCTCTCAAAGTGCCCTCGAAGAATTTTTGGAAAAACTGTCAATATGACATACTTTTCTTTTCTATTTCTCTTTTAGCCTATACTTGATCAGAAAGAAGAATTTGTAAACTTGAGGTCACAATTTACGACATCAAGTTTGAAGCAACACAGATGAGAAAGGGATAAGGTGTATAAACATGACAAGAGAAGATCCTAAAACCTTCGGTAATCAGAGCGAGACATTGGCCACACGTTTTTTAGAACAGGAAGGTTTCGTAATCTTGGAGCGTAATTATTTTGCAAGAAAGCTTGGCGAGATAGACATCATTGCTAAAAGAGATGATGTACTGCATTTTATAGAGGTTAAAAGTGGAAAAACTGAATTTGATCCTATCTATAATATCACCCCGACGAAACTCCGAAAAGTAATCAACTCTGCACACTATTACCTGAAAACAAAAAAATTAGATATGCCATTTTCTATCGATGCACTGATTGTTCGCTATGATGAGGTAGAATTTATAGAGAATGTTACGCTATAATCTGCTCAATGATACTTTAAAGGCACATATATGAGACTCTCCGATGAGCAGCTTCAACAATTTCATCAAAACGGTTTTATTGTCTTAAGAAATTTTTTGTCTCAAGAAAAATGTGACGCGATATTGGATGTCGCTAAAACACACTTGGAACATAAAATAGAACCTATTGAAACTGAGATAGGGTATGATGAGAGATCTAAAGAGTATCGTACCGATGTAGTGGATTATACAAGTCATGCTCATGAAAAGCATATGATCGTGCGCAGGTTAAGACAGGTCTATAGTAGAGATATTCTTTTCAAAGAGTGGATGGAAGATGTTGAGATCCGTCCTATTTTACAACAGATATTGGATGACAGAGTGGTCATCACTACTGCCCATCATAACTCTATCATGACAAAAATGCCTCATTACAGTAGAGCAACGGCTTGGCATCAAGACAGAAGATATTGGCGTTATACCGATGACAACCTTGTGAGCGTATGGTTGGCTTTGGATGATGAATACAGTGAAAATGGTGTGCTTGAATTTATACCTGGGAGTCATGTATTGAAATTTACGCCTGAACAGTTTGATGAAAAAGAGTATTTTAGAGAAGATACGAAAGAGAATGCAGCACTGATAGCGAAAAAAGTCTCCACGACACTTCAAAAAGGCGATGTGATCATCTTTCATTCTTTACTGCTGCATAGAGCCAATAAGAACAGTACAGATCAAGTCAAAATATCATTTGTATATACGGTAAAAGGGGAAAATACGATGGCTATAGAAGGTACACGCTCTTCTCAATATCCTGAAATAAGCCTGGAAGAAGTATAATAAGAGAATTTTTATCCTAATTGTATATAATTAGGACAAAAGATAGATAATTTTAAAAAATATAAGCTATAACAATAGTTTTTATAAGAAATTAGGTTATACTATTTATATAAAATTTAAAGGAATTAAATATGGCAAAATATGTAGATTTAACAAATGAAAACTTTGATGCGACTATCGCTGAAGGCGTAACAATGGTAGACTTTTGGGCTCCATGGTGTGGACCTTGTAGAATGATCGCTCCAGTGATCGAAGAGCTTGCAGAAGATTTTGAGGGGAAAGCAACTATCTGTAAAGTCAATACAGATGAGCAGCAAGATATCGCAGTAAAATACGGTATCAGATCTATCCCAGCAATTCTTTTCTTTAAAGACGGTGAGTTGGTAGACCAAATGGTAGGTGCAGCTTCTAAAGACGCATTTGCTGAAAAAATCAACGCACAACTGTAAGTTATGCCTATAAGAGGGGGGGAATCTCCCTCTTATAAAACTTCTTTCATATCTATATTTAGATAAAATCTTCTAAAATTTTTAACCAAGTATTTTCATTGTATAATAGGCAGTATTTGATTAAGTATTTTACTTTTTTCAAGGATTCAAAATGTTAGATTGCGCGATCATTGGTGGAGGCCCGGCTGGTCTTACAGCAGGATTATATACCACACGTGGTGGGCTTAAAAATGTTACACTGTTTGAGACGGGTATGCCTGGCGGGCAGATCACACAGAGTTCTGAGATAGAGAACTATCCTGGATTTTTCGAACATGATAAAACAGGTATGGATTTTATGGACACGTGGCAAAAGCAGTGTTTTCACTTTGGTCTTAAACATGAGATGAAAAAAGTAGAAAGTGTAGCAAAAACAGGTGAACACTTTACCATTACACTTGAAGGTGGAGAGACAGTGGAGGCGATGACTGTGATCGTTTGTACAGGTTCTACACCTAAAAGGGCTGGTATCAAAGGTGAAGAGGAATACTTTGGAAAAGGTGTGAGTACCTGTGCTACTTGTGATGGATTTTTTTATAAAGATAAACCTGTGACTGTACTTGGCGGAGGTGATACCGCACTTGAAGAAGCATTTTATCTCTCCAATATTTGTTCAGATGTCTATGTAGTACATAGAAGAGATGAATTTAGAGCAGCACCACCCACTTTAGACAGAGTCAAGAGAAAAGAGAATATACATCTTATCACTAACTCTGTCATAGATGAAGTGCTTGGTAATGCTATGGGTGTCACAGGGGTGAATATTAAAAAGAATGATGGCACGATGACACACATGGATAATACAGGACTTTTTGTATTTGTAGGGAATAATGTGAACAACTCGGTACTTAAAGATGAAAACGGTGACTTCATTTGTGAGATGAATGAGTGGGGACAGGTGATCGTAGATCTTAGTATGAGAACATCAGTAGAGGGGCTTTTTGCAGCAGGAGATATACGTATAGAAGCACCAAAACAAGTGGTTTCAGCAGCAGGTGACGGTTCCATAGCCGCACTTCAAGTAATTTCATATATACAGGAGCAACAATAAGATGGCAAAAGTTGGTATAGTAGGTAGTACAGGTAGAATGGGTGCACACCTGATCAAAAATGTTTTAGAGCATGACGCATTGGAGCTCAGTGTATTACATGTATTTGGTGAACTAAATAGAGAGGTACCATCTGATGTATTGGTGACCAACAGTATGAAAGCAGTGCTTGAAAATTGTGATGTTGTGATAGACTTTTCAGCACCTGCAGCAACACAAGAACTTTGTGAAGAGGCTTTAAAAAACCCTACAGCACTTGTGATAGCAACAACAGGATTCACACAACACCAGCAAAACCTTCTCACAGAAGCTTCAAAAGAGATGCCGGTACTTTATGCGTCAAATATGTCAGCAGGGATTGCTTTGCTCAAACAATTGGTTGAGCAAGTCGCAGCTACACTGGTAGATTTCGATATTGAAATTGTGGAGCAGCACCATAGACATAAAGTGGATGCGCCAAGCGGTACAGCTTTAACGTTGGGTGAGTTTGCTGCGAAAGGAAGAGGATTGGATCTTGATGATGTACGTGTTTCTGGCAGAGACGGTCAGATCGGTGCAAGATCTAAAGACGAGATCGCTGTGATGGCGCTTCGTGGAGGAGATATTGTCGGTCGACATACCGTTGGTTTTTATAATGATGGTGAGTTTTTAGAACTCAATCATACAGCCACCAGTAGAGAGACTTTTTCAAAAGGTGCGATTCGTGCAGCGACATGGATCGTAAATCAAAAGAGTGGTCTCTACTCTATAAATGATTGTTTAGGAATTTAATATGTGTGCAATAGTCGGTGTGTTCGGTGCAAAAAAGGCTTCTACGGTAGCGTATTATTCGCTCTTTTCTATGCAGCATCGCGGACAAGAAGCTACGGGTATTTCCGCAGCCAATGGTAAGCGTATCGCTACGTATAAAAAACGTGGTATGGTTTCAGATGTTTTTTCACAAGAAACACTGGATAGGTTGGATGGCGGGTGTGCTGTAGGGCATAACCGTTATTCAACAGCAGGAAGTGAATCTGCGGGAGATGCACAGCCTGTATTTGCGAAGTATAAGCTTGGAGAGATATCGGTCGTGCATAATGGTAACCTGATCAATAAACATGAAGTAAGAAACGAATTGATAGACAAAGGTGCCATTTTTCAAACCGATATGGATACGGAAAACATTATTCACCTCATAGCAAAATCCCAAAAAGATTCTTTGGTGGATCGTATTAAGGATATGCTGACAAAGATAGAAGGTGCATACTGTTTGGCGATCCAAAGTCGCTCTAAAATGTTTGTGATCCGTGACCGTTTTGGTATTCGTCCTCTCAGCCTGGGTAAACTAAGTGACGGTGGATATATCGTAGCTTCTGAAACATGTGCATTTGATCTGGTAGGAGCAGAGTTTATACGTGATGTAGAACCTGGAGAGATGCTGACCTTTGAAGAAGGAAAAGAACCTGTTTCAGAACAGGTCTTTACACCGGATTTCCACCCTTGTGCTTTTGAATATATCTATTTTGCCAGACCGGACTCTATTATCGATGGAAAAAATGTGTATGAAATGCGTTTAGAAATGGGGAAAAGACTTGCTAAAGAGACACCTGCAGATGTAGATCTTGTACTTCCTGTACCTGATTCCGGTGTAGCTGCTGCCAAGGGCTATGCAGATGGTCTAGGTGTCCCTTTTGAGATGGGTATCGTACGTAATCACTATGTAGGACGTACTTTCATTGAACCAACACAGGAGATACGTGACCTGAAAGTCAAACTGAAACTCTCTCCGATCAAACATTTGATCGAAGGAAAAAAAGTAGCCATTATTGATGACTCACTGGTACGTGGTACGACGTCTAAACAGATCGTACGTATGCTGAAAGAGGCAGGTGCAAAAGAGGTACATATGCGTATTGCTGCTCCTGAGATCAAATATCCATGTCGTTACGGTATTGATACACCAACAAAAATGGAGTTAATCTCTACAAAATACACACCTGAAGAGATCGCCGATAAAATTAATGCCGATTCACTAGGTTTTCTTTCTATTGACGGCTTAAAAGATTCGCTTGGAACCGAAAGAAATTACTCTTTGGTAAGCTTTGATGGAAACTATTTTGCAGGTGGGAATGCAGAGAGCCCAGGTTGTGCTGGGGGCTGTTAAATTAAGAGTGTAAAAGAGTAGCTAACTACCTTTTACATTCATTTAGATTGTGCTTCTCTTTTCATTTTTTTAGAAAAAACGAAACAAAAAATCGTTGTAGCTCTCGAATCACCTCGCTTACAAGGGCGTTCGCTACAACAAGATACACACAATGTGTGATTCATAGTTTTTTATTTAGAACGGCTTTCTTTTTCTTCTATACCACTCAATCCAAATCTTCTTGCTAACTCTTGTTTGACCCTGTCTGGAGAGATATTTCTATAGCCTAATCCTACCAGTGTATGATAGAGAAGGTCTGCAGATTCATAGATAACCTGATCATCACTCTCTTCATCGATAGCTACACAGACTTCATCTGCTTCCTCAAGGATCTTAGAGAGCATCAGTGCTTTATCATCTAAAAGTTTTTTGGTCCATGACTTGGCTTCCGAGGGAGCATTTTTACGCTCTAATATTGTATGGTACAGCGTATCGACTACACCGTATATAGCGTCCGTATCTACTTCTTGGTCTAAGACTATTTTATCTTGCATCACAGAAGTGAAGAAACAGCTTTTGCGTCCTGTGTGACAGGCTACACCATTCTGTTTTATCTTGAGTATCACCGTGTCTGCATCACAGTCAAGAAGCACATCTTTAACTTCTTGGGTATGGTTGGAACTTTCACCTTTTTTCCATATACGTTGTTTGCTTCGGCTGAAGTAGTGGGCATATCCTGTAGAGAGAGTAAGGTTGTACGCTTCTTCATTCATGTATGCGAGCATGAGCACTTCATCGCTCTCATTATCTTGAGCGATAGCAGGGATGAGGGGGTTTTTATTCCAATCTATTTGCATAAGAGAATCTCCATCAGGAAAATATTTGTTCGTATTATAACTATAGTATACATTGGGAGAGCTTTTTTAAGTGTATGGGTCAACATAAACACACCATTAAATTAAGAAATCTTTTAGGATAAATGTTTGATTTTTGAATTATAATGTCACTCCAAATTAGAAAAGCCGAGGAGCTTTTTATGCACAACTGTTTTATCCAATTTCAACTTTATTTGTATACGCTATGATACAGATAAGTACACATATCTATTGTGATCCTTTATTCGAAAGTATAGAGATCGACAATAAACTTTTACCCAATCAATATAAAGATTATCCCTATCTCATTATTAAAAACTTTTTTTCACAAGAAGCTTGTGAGAAATTGGCCTTTCTAGTACAAGAGGATGAGGAAACAAAGAGAAAAGCAAAGGTGAAAAAAGAGGTGTTTAGCGGTATAGTCCAAGCGGGTATTGTAGAAGAGTATCGCAAGACCAATATTTATGAATTAGATACATTTTATCACAACTATTATGATGAACAATTCATTCAGTATAAACCTGTGATAGAAGATTATTTCAATATTGCGCTCACTCTCTCAACCGATGTACAGGTATTGGAATACAAAAAGGGATTTTTCTATGTCAAGCATGCGGATGATTCAAGTGAAATCATTGATAAAGATGAACAAACGATAGGATTTAAAGTAGTAGCACCACAGAGAAAACTTTCAACAGTATTGTTTGCTACAAGTCATGTGAGTAAGGCAGATGAAAAAGCCCTTAGTTTTTCTGGTGGGGAATTGATGTTTAATTATCTCTATGATAAAGGTGGAGAACCTGTTAAGATCAAACCAGAAGCTGGAGACATGATCATTTTCCCCAGCAACCCCTATTTTTCACATGAAGTATTGCCAGTAGAAGAGGGGTATAGACTTACTTTAGTACAGTGGCATGATGCGATATAGTACAATCGCTATGATGGAAGAGGATAGAGGAAAATGAAGGGGTAAGACGTATGGTGGAGAACTCCACCATACTTTAGGGGTTATTGTTGTCCCATTAGACGTTGTTGATCTTTACCTTTTGCATCTACCCAGATGTTTGGTACAGCTCCGCCAGGTGTAAGGAAGATCTGTGCGTCTTTGTTGACTTTAAGCGCTTCGTTAAATTTCGCCTGTGTTTTGATCTGCTCAAGTTGAATAAGCTGTGGTGTAAGTGAATTTGAGATGAGCTTATTTGCTTTGGCTTGCTCTTCTGCTTCGATACGAATTTTATCGGCTTCACCTTGTGCCTCAATACGGTTCCTCTCAGCTTCACCACGTGCAACTTCTGCTGCTCTTTGTGCTTCTTGTTTTGCTTTCTCTTTTTGTTGTTCGGCGATAGTTACATCTTGTTTTGCTATCTGAACTCTTTCAATCTGATCTTTGATCTTTGGAGGAAGGTTAATGGTTCTAAGTTCTACAGATTCAAGGATAACAGGTTGATTAAGAAGTGCATCCACACTCTCTTTTACTTTTACTTCGATTGCTGCAGCAATTTGATTACGCATTTCAGGAAGTTGTTCTGCGGTATATTGACCTACAACATCACGTACGACTTCACGCACTTTAGAATTGATGATCTTCTCCTCCCAGCTTGTACCCCATTTTTCAATCGTTGCCGGTGCAGTTGCTGCTTTCATTCTGTATTGTACAGCAATGTCGATATTGACAGTCAATCCTCTTTTATCCAGTACGGTAATCGCCGGATTTCTTTTGAGTCCCCCTTCAAGATTTCTGTAGGCATCACCCAGTTCACCTGTTCTTACATCAGAGTATGTGATCATTCTGATACGTGTATTGACCGGAATGATCTTTTGTAGCACAGGGACAAAAAAATGCAGTCCGGCTCCAAGAGGTTCTTGTTCAAATTTACCGGTGTTGATCTTGATCCCTACTTCACCAGAGTTGATGATGGTAAAAGGTTTGAGTACAAAAAGTGCAAATCCTAAAATAACGATGATAAACATCCAAGGTGCACCTTTCCCCATACCACTAAGCGGGTTATTAAAGTTGTTCCCACCACCGCTGTTATCATTGTTCATTGAGTTATTACCCGGTTTTTTCTTTTTAAAATAGTCGTTCATATCTGCTGGCATGTGTATCCTTGTTTAGTTAATATAGGTTAAATATTGAATATAGTCAGGGTTTTTACCTGCAACCGCATCAAAATAGGCTGTTTGTAGTTTTTCTGTGATGGGTCCTCTAGCACCTGCACCGATGATACGTGCATCCACTTCACGGATCGGCGTGACTTCGGCAGCGGTTCCTGTAAAGAAGGCTTCCTCAGCGATGTAGACTTCTTCACGCGTAATACGGCGTCTTACAACTTTGATACCCATATCATGTGCTAGATCTATAACAGTCTGCTGTGTAATGGACTCGAGTGAATTGTCACTAGGAGGAGAGATAAGTACACCATCTCTTACCATGAAGAAAGCAGCACCGGATCCTTCTGCGATATACCCATGGTCATCTCTAAGCAATGCTTCATCATAACCGGCTTCAACCGCTTCAAATTTTGCCATTTGAGAGTTTAGGTAGTTTGCTACGGCTTTGGCTTTCCCCATACCAGAAGTGTTAGGTGTTCTTGTGACAGAAGTGATCTTTACACGAACCCCTTTTTTAAGACCCTCTTCTCCAAGGTACGCTCCCCATTCCCACGCAGAGATAGATACATTGACAGGACAGTCCTTATGGTAAAGGCCCATAACGCCATATCCAAGATAAACCAATGGTCTGATATAGGCACCATCAAAGAGTTCATTTTTCTGTAAGAGTTCTACTTGTGCAGCATTCAATTCTTCTGCTGTATATGGTACATCCATCAGTGTCATCTTTGATGAGTTAAGAAGTCTTTGTGTATGTTCTTTGAGTTTAAAGATGGCACATCTTCCGTCGACAGTTTTGTATGCTTTAGTCCCCTCTATGGCACCATTTCCATAATGTAGTGTATGTGTAAGTACGTGTACTTTGGCATCATCCCAAGGTGTGAATTCGCCATCCATCCAGATGTATTTTGATTTGTTCATTATGCTTCGCTCCAAGACTTACCCAAAGGTAGTCAAAATTAATGAATTATTTTATCTAAATTGTGGTTAATGGTCGGTTATCTAAACCTAAGGTATTTGTGATGGTTGATAGTCATTCATGATTATCTGAAATAATACGTATCTATACATGACATTGAATGATTCATTCATGGAAATCATATGATATTGAGTAATAACTATACAGAAATCACATCTCCTATGATGACTCTCATGGTATACTTGTATAATGAATATACAATGACACAAAGAGGAGAGAGAATGAAAGAATTTATTGAAGTGTATCAGGAAAATCAGGAAGATATTGAAAAGTTTATTATGACAACGTTAAAAAACAATGGATCTATTTTAACTGAGTCATCAAAGAATTATAAAAAGACATTCCAAACATTCCCTTCAATGGAACTGCTGTATATCACGGATAAAGACTTTAATCAAACGTCTCCTAATATTTTTAGAAATAAAAAAGATGTATCACAAGAAGGTAAGAACAGAGACTATATGAGTACAAAAGTGATGCAAAAAGATGAAGAATTCTCCATCAGTACCCCCTACATCAGTTCTGCAACGGGGAATACTTGTATTACCGTGATGAAAAAAGAAGAGGATCAATATATCTTTATCGATTTCACACTTTCAGGGTTACTTGGAAGACTTGGATTGGTAGAACTCAATCCAGCGTTCAATAATTTTACACAGTTCTTTTACAAAGCCGTAGGTTTTTCACTCATGGCCTTTGCTTTTTTTGCCATTATATATGCACTGGTTGGATATGCTTCAAGTATCTTTATCGAGGGAGAATTTTCTCTGGATGCACTCTTTAAACCTATCGTTGCACTCACTTTGGGGCTTGCCATCTTTGACCTGGCCAAGACCATATTGGAACGAGAGGTCTTTTTCAAAAATTACAGTAAAGAGAATGAAGATGCCAATGTCTTAACGAAGTTTTCTGTTGCTATTATTATTGCACTTTCTATTGAAGCATTGATGGTCGTATTTAAAATTGCCTTACATGATTATTCACAGATGATACATGCACTCTATCTTATTCTGGGTATTGCATTGATTATTATATCCTTGGGAGTCTATAGTTTTTTATCCAAAAGATAAACTTACTGTATGAGAAAAGAGAATATATACGGCGTTTATAGTATATATCAAAAGTTACTATGATGCCGCTTCTCTCCATCTCACAAGATAAAATATCTAAAAATTCCATTACCTTTTATTCCCAATTTGTTATAATCAAACAATTTTAGAAAGAAGGTACGTCTCATGTCAACTATAGCTCAAGCCAAAATCTTTTTTGGTTCCACCGAAGAAAACAAAGAAGTACAACAGGAACGTCAAAGTCCTTTTGATAGTACAGTTGTAAGCTCTGCACCGGTTTGTGATGAAGAAGATACGCTGAAAGCGCTTCATATTGCCAAAGCTGCAAGTAAAGCCGCAGCCAGATCGCCATTGTCTCAGCGTATTTTATGGCTGGAGGATGTGGCCAAAAGACTGATGGACGAAAAAGAAGCTTTTGCTTTGATGTTGGCCAAAGAAGTAGCAAAACCCATCGCATTTTCACGTGTTGAGGTAGAGCGATGTGTAGAAACAATCAAGATCACTGCAATGGAACTTGCAAATCTTTCCGGAGAAACACTACCTACGGACATTATGCCCAGCGGTAAGAAAACACTGGCGTATTTTAAACGGGAACCTGTAGGGGTTGTTGCGTGTATCACACCGTTTAATTTTCCTTTGAATCTTGTGGCACACAAGATAGCTCCGGCATTGGGAGCAGGAAATGCAGTGGTATTGAAACCTACGCCTGAAGCACCTATGACAGCATATATGTTTGCAAAGCTTTTTGTAGATTCGCAATATGCTATTAAAGATGCCCTTTCTGTGGTATATGGTGACGCTGAAGTGGGTTCAGCACTGGTACAGAGTGATATTCCAAGGGTCATCAGCTTTACAGGTTCTGTACCTGTAGGAAACATTATTACCAAACAGGCGGGGATCAAGAAGGTCAGCCTTGAACTGGGTGGCAATGCTGCAACCTACATAGATAAAAGTGCAGACCTGGCGCTTGCAGCAGCACGTTGTGCTTTTGGTGCTTTTTACAACTCTGGACAAGTGTGTATCTCTCTCCAACGTATCTATGTGAATGAAGAGGTGTATGATGCGTTTGCAGAGTTGATCGCACAAGAGACAAAAAAACTTAAAGTGGGTTCACCTTACGAGGAAGATACATTTATGGGACCACTGATAGACGATGAGTCTAGACAAAGAGCGAATTCATGGATCGCATCCGCTAAAGATGAAGGTGCAAAAGTCATTGCAGGCGGTGAAGAGGTAGAGGGAATATTCCCTCCAACAGTGATGGCGGATGTGACAGATGATATGAAGATCATTTGTGAGGAGGTTTTTGCTCCTATCGTCAGTTTGGTAGCCGTATCTGATTATGAAACGGCTGTGGAGAAAATGAATGACTCACCGTACGGCCTACAGTTTTCTATTTTCACCAATGATCTGAAAATGACACAGGCATTTATAGAAGATGCAGAGTGTGGCGGTGTAGTGATCAACGACATACCAACGCTTCGTTTTGATGTACAGCCTTATGGGGGTGCTAAACTTTCGGGTGTAGGAAGAGAAGGTCCGAAATGGGCACTTGAAGAGTTCACAGAAGTAAAATCAGTTGTCATTTGCTAGGTACGAACAGTAGTTTTTACCTTACAAAATTTAGTTCGATTGTGATACTCTTCATAATTGATTAAACAAGAGAAAATTAAAAAGGATCTTTATGGATTATATGTTTCAACCAGGTTTTTTAGGAACTAGAGCACCACTGTTTATGGATATTGTATCAGTTATTGTTGCATTGTTGCCTTTTTTGATTTATGGTGCAATTATGCTTGCAAAGAAAAAGAATTATAATGCACATGAAAAGGTGCAGAAACTTCTTTTTATTATTTCTGTGCTCGTAGTAGGTTTTTTTGAGTATGGTGTCCGTATGGAGGGTGGTTATAAAAACTTAATGGAGGGTAGTTCTGTATCACATGATTATCTTTTGTATGTACTCATTTTTCACATCATGATCTCTGTCACTACATTGGTTCTATGGATTATTACACTTTATCGTGGTAATCGTGATAAAAAACAATCAACACTTCCAGGACTTTATTCTCAATCACATAAAAAAGATGGACAACGGACTTTTATAGGTATTATATTAACCATGTTGACAGGTGCATGGGTTTATGCGTTACTCTTTGTATTTTAACGATGAAAAAGGTCGCAATTTCCGCTTGTCTTTTAGGTGAAAAATGTCGATATGATGCCACAGACAATAAAAATGAAATACTTTTAGAACAATTAAAAGATACTCAACTCATTCCTTTTTGCCCTGAAGATACTGCCTTTGGTACACCTCGTTCTACAATGGATTTGGTAGAAACACCGCAAGGGCAACAAGCCATATCAAACTTCAATGGAGAAGATTTATCTACTCCTATCATTCAATATGCTACACTGTTTTTTAACACACACCCGGATCTGGATCTGCTTATAGGTAAAGACAGAAGCCCAAGTTGTGGTGTATGTTCTGCAAGACTCTATGATGAAGACAAAAATTTGCTCTCTTCAAAAGAATCAGGTCTTATGGTAAAAGAAGCAATAAAACGAAATATAAGCTGCATAGATGCAGAAGATTTTAGGGGATTAGAATGAGAATAGTATGGATAGTACTGCTAAGTACACTGTTTTTAACGGCAAGTTCAGAGTATACGAATGGTACCAAAGAAGCTATCGTTAAAATCTACACCACTGCAAAGGTACCCAACTATCAAGAACCCTGGAACAGCTCCATGCGTAGCAGTACAGGTTCTGGTGCCATTATAGAGGGTGGGTACATTCTTACGAATGCACATGTCGTAGCCAACCAGTCTTTTATAGAAGTACAGCGTTATGGTCAACGTAAACGTTATATTGCAAAAGTCTATGCAGTGTCCCATCAGGCAGACCTGGCACTCTTAAAAGTAGAAGAGAAAGCATTTTTTGAGGGAGTGAAACCATTGACTTTTGGTTCACTGCCAAAAGTTGAACAAAAAATTGTTGTGTATGGTTATCCTATGGGAGGAAGTACGCTTTCTGCGACGATTGGAGTAGTATCACGTATAGAACATCATACGTATGCACACAGTGGTGAGTCATTTTTGGCAGTCCAGGTTGATGCGGCTGTGAATCCTGGAAATTCCGGCGGTCCGGCACTCTCTAACGGAAAGATTGTCGGTGTAGTGATGCAAATGATCAGTAAGTCTCAAAACATTGGTTACCTGGTCCCTGTGAATATGGTGAAACACTTCATAGAAGACATGAAAGATGGAAAATATGACGGGTTTGCAGATTTGGGATTAGGTACACAAAAACTGGAAAACCCTGCGATAAGACGTTACTATGGTCTTGATGAGAATGTCAGTGGAAAACTGATTGTGAAGGTGGTACATAATTCACCACTTGCAGGAGCATTGCAAGAAGGTGATATCTTAACTGCTGTAGACGGGCATAATGTGGAAAATGACGGTACGGTAGAGTTTAGAAAACATGAGTTTACACACTATCAGCACTTTATAGATGCTTATCAGATGGGTGAAAAGGTAAAGCTTGACATCATCCGAGATGGAAAAAATATGCAAGTCGAAGCAGATTTAAAATACATAGCGGATGATATGTATTTGGTCAAAACAACACGTTACGATACGATGCCCAGGTATTTTGTATATGGAGGATATGTCTTTGCTCCGCTTACCAGAAACCTCATTGTATCTACAAACCGAAACCGTTTAAAATTAAGTTATTTGGCGGGAAAATGGCAAGAAAAAGATAAAAATGAAGTGGTGGTTCTGCTTAAAGTATTGGCTTCTGATATGAGTAGGGGAGACAATGATTTTGCCATGTGGCCCATAGATAAAGTGAATGGTGAACCATTTAAGAACTTTAAAGAGTTTTACGAGAAGATGAACGCTGTAAAAAGTGATTATATTGTTTTAGAAGACAATGATGGGGTTAAAGTGATCATTGATAGAAAAGAAGCGCAAGAAAAACAGAGTGCTATACTGAATAAATATAATATCGAGTTTGATAGATCCATAGATCTAAGAAAATAAAGGGATACTAAGAAAATCATAGAGTATTTCTATACCTTACTATAGCGAACAACGTTATAAAATATGTGAGATCATAAGGTATTAAATCAGCGAAGTGAGTGTCTACTATACCATTGGCACTCCCAAGCCCTTATTGTGTTTTATTCTCATTCATCAATTTTTTCTCCTTTTAATACCTTCTGTTAATGGTCCTTGGCTAAAATCTTACAGAATCATACAAGATTATTAAGTTAATAGAATTACAGTGAAAAAAGGCAGGAGATGTGTAATAGTAATAAATTTCAAGATTTATCAAAACTTTCAAAAAAACTTAATTTGCTCTATTATGAGTATGATAAATATCAAAATTCTTTTTTAGTAGATAGCAGATATGAAAAAGAGACGACTTATCCGGACTTAATTAAACTGACTTATGCACTATCAAAGCATAATATTGGATTTTTTAAAGATGAACGAGCCAATGTAGCCATTTCATCATCAAGGAATTTATTTTCTTCCTTAAAACAAAGAATAAAAAATATCTCTTATGACTTAAAAAGTTTACAAAAAAATATCTATGTTCTTAGTGATAAACAAGTAAGGTATGCTAAAAATCTACCAATGATACAAACAATAGGGATCCATTCTAACATAGACATTACTCAATATGATGCATTGATATTTACATCTAAAAATGGAGTCAAACACTGCGACTCTTTGTTCTCATCTGAATGGAAAAAAATACCCGCATATGCTATTTCAAAAGATACTGCTAAATATATAAAAGAGCTTAAGGGTAAATTGGCTTTCACAGGAAAAGAAAAACATGGAGATGAATTCGCTTATGAACTTGTAGATCACCTAAAAGGTAAAAAGATAGCCTACCTGGGTGCACAATCTATTGTTTCTAATTTGATAGAGGTCCTACATAATAATCATATTCAGTGCGATCATATACCTGTGTATAAAACGGTGTGTAGAGATTACGACAATAAGATAAAACTACCTTCCCATTCTATTATTATATTTTCCTCACCTTCTACAATCGAATGTTTTCTTAAAAATGTTGAATGGGATAAAAGTTTTACAGCCATCAGTATTGGTAGAACGACTGCAAAATATTTTCCTGACTTCATTCATCCTATCATGTCGGACACTCCTTCTTTGAAAAGTTGTGTGTGTAAAGCATTGAGTTTATAGATGAAATTGTGTATACAAGTGTTCAACCTAAGGTAGATTAGTGATTTTTTAGTATGGAAGTTCATATCCTTCTTTAGTAATAAAAGGGAATATAACTGCCAAAATCTCAAACAAAGAACATGTAAGACCATCATATTTTCTTGTCACACCTGCAAACAATAATGTAATATATTTTTACTCACTTTTTTGTATCAACTGTTTTCTTTTTATCTTTAGGTGGTATCAGTCTATCATCTTGACCGATGTGTTTTCTATATTCTAATTCTTTTGGATCTCTTCTCATAATGTGAAAGAACATAAACACATATCCACCGACAACGATAATCAGGACAATAAGACAGAATATTATTATTTTCCAAAGTGGCATACATAACTCCTTCGTTATCTAGTGTTTAATCGTTGCATCCATTAGGTGGAACACCATCTTTTGCATATTTTACTGAGTATGCATAAATGTCTTTCCAGTATTTTTTTTCAATCGTCTCTATCGTAAGTTTTGGACAAATATTTTTTGCTTCCTGTGGAAATTTACCAGTTTCATAGATATGTTCCCACTCTGCTTGTAAGTGATGTCTGGCGAACATAACACCTGAAAATCCGCATTTTTTATAAAAATTCTTTTTATATATGCGTTGCCCTTTTTTTACCCCTGCCATAGAGCTTGTTGGTATACTCATTGATATCAGCAGCGAAAGTGCGACAACTCCGATTACTTTTCTCATATTGTTCCCCTTGATAAGTTTTGATAACAGTATATATTAAAAACGTTAAGCTTAACTTAACGTTTTTAATATGAGTATAAGAAAGATCGCTTATAATAGAAAAGTAAGTAATTTAAATCCAGGAGAGTAATCATAATGATGAAAAAATATATATTTCTAATAGCAGGTGTACTGAGTTTTACGCAGGCACAAGAGTATAAGTCTGTTTTCGACTGCAGTTCAAATAATGCACGTTTCGTGATGACACGTATGAACTTAATAGAAAGAACCATGAATATGATCGAAAAGGATGGTGACAAGGCAAACTTTGCCATTACCCTTCATGGTGGATGTGTCCCTATGGTTTCTGATGTGTATGATGAAATAACCCCTGAGGAGGATATGCCCTACATAAAGATGGCACAGGAGAGTATTATACGATTGTCTCAAACGAAAAAGGTGAAAATTATCGTCTGTGCTATGTCATTGAATGCACATGCAATTGACAAAAAGGAAGTTTTACCTTTTATTCATATATCTAAAAATAGTTTTATCGATACTATCGGTTTACAAAATAAAGGTTATGCACTGATGACATTTAAGTAAATATGTACATCATTTTAGTAGGTTTTCTATGAGACTATTTGATCTTTTTAGTCGTTATTAATACTTCCTAAACTGTTCTAGCCACTCTTTATCTTCTTCACTGAGCTTTCCTACTCTTTCAAGTAGTTTTTTCTTGGTAGCAATAAGATCGTCTATTTCAAGATACGCTAAAAGGGCAGGATTGATGGTTGGTTCTTCTCTGCCATAAGCGATAAGTTTTTCTATATCTGCCAGTAATTCTTCTTTGGTTTGTTTGTTTTCTTTATTCATTTTGTTATACTACCCAAAAAGAAATAATAAAGGATATAGTATGTTAGAAGTAGGAACGCAGGTACCAGATTTTTGTTTACCCAATCAGGATGAAGAGGAAATCTGTTTTAGAGACATTAAAGGAAAGTGGATTGTACTTTATTTTTACCCGAAAGACAACACTCCGGGATGTACAACAGAAGCCTGTGATTTCACTGCAGCACTTCCAGACTTTACAGATTTGGATGCTATCGTTTTAGGTGTGAGTCCGGATTCTCCTAAAAAACACAGAAATTTCATAGAAAAGAAAGACTTAAAGATCACACTGCTTGCAGATGAAGAAAAAGAACTCTGCAATACCTTTGGTGTATGGCAGCTCAAAAAATTCATGGGTAAAGAGTATATGGGTGTGGTACGTTCTACATTTATCATAGATCCAGATGGAAAAATAGCTGCTAATTGGGCAAAAGTGAGAGTTAAAGAACATGTGGATGCTGTAAAAGCCAAACTAGAAGAGCTACAAGCATAACCTGTCATACCATAAAAGGCATCCAGAAGAGGGTGCCTCTGCAAATACCTCCTAAATTTATATTCATTTAAACATCATTGCGGTATAATCGCGTTCCTTATTCTCTATGAGGCTATGAAAATGGCTTGAATAATGGAAATACACATGTAGTTATTCCTTGCACGGTTGTGTGATTCTAAATTTAGAATTGACATTGAGGACTACAGCGGATCAAACCTAGTGATGAAGCTATGCTTTTAACTGAGTTTTTACAATGTAAAAATTCTATTAACGATATACCAAGGAGAAACTTATGGTAACAATGAAAGACTTACTCGAATGTGGTGTACACTTCGGACACCAAACAAGAAGATGGAATCCAAAAATGAAAAAATTCATTTTCGGTGCAAGAAAAAATATCTACATCATTGACCTTCAAAAAACACTTAGATACTTCAAATACACTTACAATATTGTAAGAGATGCAGCAGCTGAAGGACAGACAGTACTTTTCGTAGGTACTAAAAAACAAGCTAGACAAGCGATCAAAGAGCACGCTGAGAGATGTGGTATGCCTTACGTTGCTACTAGATGGTTAGGTGGTATGTTAACAAACTACCCAACAATGAAAAAATCAATCAGAAAACTTGAGATCATCGAGCAAATGGAAGAGACTGGTCAGATCAATCTTTTGACTAAAAAAGAAGCATTGATGCTTAAGAGAAAGAAAGAGAAGTTAAGCTCATACCTTGAAGGTTTCAGACACATGAAAAAACTTCCAGACATGATGTTTGTTATCGATTCTGTAAAAGAACACATCGCTGTTAAAGAAGCAAGAAGACTTGGTATGAAAGTTGTTGCACCACTTGATACTAACTGTGATCCTGATATGGTTGATTATCCAATTCCAGGAAACGATGATGCTATCCGTTCGATCAATCTTTTCTGTAAAGAAATGGCTGAAGCGATCATCGAAGGTAAAGCAGCATACGATGAAGCACAGGGTAATGAAGTAGAAGAAGTAGCGACTAGCGAAGAAGTAGCAGAAGTGATGGCTGAAGCAGCATCTGAAGAAGAAGTTGCAGCATTGGTAGAAGAAAAATCAGCACCTAAAGCTGAGCAAAAAGCTGATGATCTGACAACACTTACAGGTATCGGTAAAGTAGGTAATGAAAAGTTGATTGAAGCAGGTATTACAACGTATGCACAAATTGCTAACATGAGTGAAGAAGAAGCTGCAAACTTTAAAGTTAAAGCTGAAGCAATTGCTGAAGCAAAAGCATTGGCGGAGGCGTAATCATGGCAAACTTTGGACCTAAAGATATCAAAAAACTCAGAGAGATGACTGATGCAGGAATGATGGACTGTAAAAAAGCATTGACTGAAGCTGATGGAGACATGGACAAAGCAGTTGCATGGCTTAGAGACCAAGGTATGGGTGCTGCAGCGAAGAAAGCTGGAAAAGTAGCAGCTGAAGGTGCTATCGGTGTTAAAGTTGAAGGTAATAAAGCAGTGATCGTTGAGATCAACTCTCAAACTGACTTTGTTGCACAGAATGATAAATTTAAAGCACTTATGGATACTGTTGTAAATCATGCATTTGACAACGGTCTTAAAGATGCAGAGGCGATCAATGCTTCAACGATCAACGGTGAGCCATTTTCTGATTATCTTTCACAGCAAATTGCTGTTATCGGTGAAAAACTTGATGTGAGAAGAGCCGCATTTATTGAGGGTGATGAAACTACAGCGGTAAACGGTTACGTTCACTCTAACGGTCAAAATGGTGTGATCATTGAAGCAAAATGTGATTCTGCTGAGACAGCTGAAGCAATGACTCCTGTACTTAAAGAGGTAGCAATGCATGCAGCGGCTATGGCACCAAGTACACTCTCTTATAAAGACTTTGATCCTGCATTTGTAGAAGAAGAGACTAAAGGTAGAATTATTGCTATCGAAAAAGAGAATGAAGAGCTTACTAGACTTGGTAAGACACTGAAGAACATTCCTCAGTATATCTCTATGAGCCAATTGACTGAAGAAGTTATGGCTGCTGCTGAAGCACTTCTCAAAGAAGAGTTGAAAGCAGAAGGTAAACCTGAAAAGATCTGGGACAGAATTCTTCCAGGTAAGATCGAAAGATTTATCTCAGACAACACAACACTTGACCAAGAGCAATGTCTTCTTGATCAGAAATTTGTAATGGATGACAACAAAACTGTTCTTGAATATGTTCAAGAGAAAGCAAAAGCTGCTGGTGGTTCTGCTGATATCGTACATTTTGTAAGACTAGAAGTAGGTGAAGGAATTGAAGTAGCAGAAGAAGATTTTGCCGCTGAAGTTGCTGCACAAATGGGGTAAGGGTCTTCCCTTATTCTTTTTTCTGTCCAAGCTGAGAGCTTGGACAGAGCCTTTCATATTTTTTCCTCTTTCTCTCAATTTACCCATCACATTTTTATGTTAAAATATGCCATGAAGTGGAACGAAATCCACACTTGCAAAATAGTTTAAAGGCAACAGATGTCCCAATTTTTATTGGAAGCAAAAAATATTTCCCACGGTTTTGATACCCTTTTATTTCACGATGTAAACTTTTCTTTAAAGCCATCACAAAGTGCAGCGATCATTGGTCGGAGTGGCTGCGGAAAGTCTACACTTTTACATATATTTTCAACTTTTATCAAACCCGATAAAGGCAGCGTAACACTTTTAGGGAAAGATCTTTACACGCTTGATGATAAGGCCATTGAAGCATTGCGTCGCTATGATATAGGGATCATCTTTCAGTTTCACTACCTGTTTAAAGGGATGAGTGCACTGGAAAACATTGAAGTAGCCAGCATGTTGAGTGCTGAGAAAATAGATGATGCCATTCTTGAAAAACTAGAGATCAAAGAACTGATGAAACAAAAGATAGGTGAACTCTCGGGAGGACAACAACAACGTGTCTCTATAGCCAGAGTACTTAGTAAAAGTCCTCGTATCATCTTTGCAGATGAACCTACAGGGAACTTAGACAAAGAGACTGCAGAGCTGGTGATGGATGTATTGATGGATTACATTAAAGAGACAGGTGCAGGACTTTTATTGGTAACCCATGATGACAGCATGGAAGCACGCTGCGATGTTGCCTATAAGATCGAAGATAAAATACTCAAGGAAAAAGTATGAAAATAGATTTAATGAACGCACTCTATACGACATCTATGATTATTTTAGCTTTTGTTACTGCTATTGTTGTGACTAAAACGATTTCTAAATATTTGAAAAAAGAGGACGAAGAGGAGGAGTAGAAAGATCTACTTTTTGTCGCTACTTCGCTTGGCTGATCAGCACACCTTCTAACATTTTGTCTATATCTCCATCAAGTATAGCATCTACATTGGTAAAGGCCTGGTTTGACCTTGTGTCTTTGACTTGTTGGTAGGGCTGCATGACATAAGAGCGTATCTGGTGTCCCCATCCTATATCTGATTTTTCTACGCCATCTAAAACAGCTTGTTTTTTAGCCATCTCATACTCATAAAGACGTGATTTCAGCATTTTCATCGCTGCAGCTTTATTTTTATGCTGGCTTCTGTCATTTTGACACTGTACGATAATGTTTGTCGGTATATGTGTGAGGCGGATCGCTGATTCTGTTTTATTGACATGTTGTCCTCCTGCACCAGAAGCACGATAGGTATCTACACGCAAGTCTTTGTCTTCGATGGTAATGTCTATGTCATCATCTATTTCCGGTGAAACCATTACTGAAGAGAATGAAGTGTGTCGTTTGGCATTCGAGTCAAAAGGAGAGATACGTACAAGCCTGTGGATACCGTTCTCTACTTTGAGGTAGCCATAGGCATTTTCACCCTTGATGATGAAAGAGACATCTTTGATACCTGCTTCCTCTCCAGCTTGATAGTCAAGACTTTCGACTTTAAATCCATGTCTTTCTGCCCAACGCAGATACATACGGTAGAGCATACTGGCCCAGTCCTGTGATTCCGTTCCTCCAGCTCCCGGATGTATAGAGACGATGGCATTGGCGCCGTCATGTTCCCCACTGAGCATCATCTGTACTTCTAGTGCATTGGTACTCTCCTCTAAGCTTTCTGCATCTTCATAGAGCATTTCCAAGGTCTCTTCATCATTTTCTGCTTTAGAGAGTTCAAAATACTCACTGGCATCATGTACTGCATCATAGGCATTGTTATAGGTCGCCAATATACGTTCAGCTTTGGTTTTTTCCTGGGAGATCTTTCCTGCATTGGTCGCATCGTTCCAAAAATCAGGATCTTGCTGCATCTCTTCTATCTCTTTGAGTCTCTGTTCTAAGAGATCTGGTTTTACAATATTTTTAATATTGTCCATTTTAATAGTAAGTGATTTGAGTAATTCGCTGTATTCGTATGCATCCATAGTAAAAACCTAGTGTAATTTTGATATGATTTTATCAAAATATAGCGAAATATGAGGTTAGAGATGGTTATCGTTCGGACAATAGAGGCTTTACAGGAAGTAAAAAAGACATTATCGGGTTCTATAGGTTTTGTTCCTACCATGGGAGCATTGCATCATGGACATCTTTCACTCATACAACAAGCAAAAAAAGAGAATGATCATCTTATCGTTTCCATTTTTGTCAACCCTACACAGTTTTTGGAAGGGGAAGATTTAGATGCGTATCCCCGTAAAGAGGAAGCAGACACCAAGATATGTAAACTTGCAGGCGTAGATATACTTTTTATGCCAACGATCGATGCAATGTATGAAAAAGATGAACTGAGTATAGGTGCACCAGCGATCCGTGGGTACATTTTAGAAGGAGAAAAGCGTCCGGGTCATTTCGATGGTATGCTGCAAGTGGTCATGAAGCTGCTGAATCTCAGTGGTGCAACGAATGCCTATTTTGGGAAAAAAGATGCACAACAGTTAGCGCTCATCACACAGATGGTCAAAAATTATTTCATGGAGGTCAATATCATTCCCTGTGACATTATAAGAGATGAGAATGGATTGGCTTTGAGCAGCCGTAATGTTTACTTACAAGGCGATGAAAAAACACGTGCACTCTCTCTTGCACGTTCACTCAAACGTGCAACAAAAATGGTCATGGCAGGAGAACTTAATGTGGAGGTGATCAAAAAAGAGATGCTGGTCGTACTTGAAGAGACGGATCAGGTTGAATATGTGGCGATCGTCGACAGAGAATTTAATGCACTTGACAGAGTGGAGATAGGCAATACGATCATTCTCGTTGCTGCATGGGTAGGCAAACCTAGATTGATCGATAACTTGTGGATCTAAAACAGCTCTTCAAAAAGTTCATGTGTTGATTTATCTTTCGCAGGCTTTATGTTGACTGGCTCAGGTTTAGATTCAGGTTTGGGTTTTGCTTTTGGTTCAAGTTTAAAAAGTTCTTTGACCGATGGCGTAGCTTTTTTCACTGGTTGTACGGTCACTTTTTCCTTTTTTTCTTTTTGTGGTACTATTGGTTCTTGTATGATCTCAGGTGGTGTTTTTGGTTCTACTTTGATCTCCGGACTGGTGACTTCCACTCCGCCTTCAGGTTTAAGATAATCCAACTCTACAAGTATGTCCAGTATTCTTCTGAAGGTAGGTACTGCTGATTGTGATGCAAAGTATTTATAGGGTTTTTTGGCACGTATCACCAACGCACCGATCGTATATTTATGCCCTTCTTTGTCATTGGCAAAACCATAAAAACTGCTGTGGTACTCTCTCACATAGCGGCCATGTTTAGCGATGTGCGCTGTTCCTGTTTTCCCACCTACTTCTAAACCTGGATACTGTGCTTTGACGCCCGTACCACGTTTGACCACTTCTAAAAGGATATCATGCACTTGGTTGGCAGCTTTTTTACTGACAGCCTGCATATTTCCAACTTTAGGAGGAAGGGTATAGTGCTTTCCATTTGCATCTTGCAAATAATCTACTAAACGAGGAGTAACGGCTAAGCCATCATTGTTGAAAGCGGAGTAGGCTTTAAGCAGTTGGGTGAATGTCACCATCATGCCATAGCCAAATGAAGAGTTCGCCCTATGCATTTTATGATCGAGTATTCTAAGAGATTTAAGAGAACCCGGTAGATCACGTGAGAGGTCTATGCCGGTCTTTTGGGCGATACCAAACTTGAGCAGACCTTCTCTGAACTCTTTACCTGTAAGTAGCCATGAGATTTGAGATGTACCGATGTTGGAAGAGTGTACCACGATATCTGTGACCGGAAGAGACTCAAAATAATCATCATCACTAATACGTTGTCCTCCAGTAATGTCAAATCTTTTATACCCTGTTTTAAACCATGTATCAGGGGTAATTCTATTTTTGTCCAGTGCCATTGCAACAGTGATCGGTTTAAGTACTGAACCTGCTTCATAAGGGTATTCTGTAAATTTTGGTACAAGTGCAGGGATATCTTTTTGCTTGATATGCGATGGGTCGTAGCGTTCAGAACTTGCCATGCTCAGTACTTTACCTGTCTTACTCTCCATCACGCCGACTATGATCTCATCAGCATCAATGCTCTGTTTCATTTGATCTATCATAAGTTCAACACGTCTTTGCAAAGCAAGAGGAATATTGAGATGAAGATCCAGCCCGTCTACACGTTGTATCTTAATACTGTTCTTGTCATGGATGACTGCACCGACAACATCACGTTTACCTCGGAAATACCCATTTTTCTTTGATGTAATGTGTTTTTCATACGCACGTTCAAGACCTTTTTTCCCTAAGGGACGCGTGTATCTTCCATCACTTTCATCACCTACATAGCCTAATATAGGACTTAAAACATCACCAAGGGGAAAACGTCTGCTCTCACCATTTTCTATGATATCCAAACCAAAGAGAACTTCTATGCCACTACGGGTTTTGATGGACTGAAAGACATCCAGTTTTCTTAATTTATAAGCAAGGGATTTAAGCTGCATCGCGGAACGTGCATTAATGGTTTTAGAGAGGATAATATTGCCTTTGATCTCTTTACCTTTACGATTTTTAAACCTTTTAAGGATCTTTTTTTCAGGGATACCACTATAGATACTGAAGAGTTTGACAAAAAGTGCTTTTTTGTCAGGGTCTATACTCGCTCCACGTACCACTGCTTGATAGGTTTTTTCTGAACTGCTCAGTGTATAACCATCTTCAGAGATGATAGATCCGCGAAATGAACGGTCATAAATAGTCGTATTATGGCTGGGAATATGTCTGTCTGAAGAGATAGTTTTAATTACTGAAAATAAGAACATACCCATTGCAATCAATAAGAGTAAAAAAAGGAAAGAAATTTTGTTCTTTCTTTGATGGATTGCTTTGTTTTGTATTTCTTTATTCATATTTCCCTCTTATAGAGTGTAATTTTATCAAAGTTATCTGTTAAATCTGATAAAATACAAATGAATAAAAGAAAGAGAATATGATATGATAGACAAACCCCTTCTAGCAGGTGTTATGGCACTTTTAACACTTTCATTAGTGATGAGCTATTCTCTCTCTACGTATACCGTACTGCATTTTGATTATGCTGACTTTCACTTTTTTATACGACAAAGTATGGCTGTGTTTATAGGATTTGTCACGATGGTTCTTTTAAGTAAAATGGATCCTGACAAATGGTTTTCACGCATCGGATTGTCACTATTTATCCTCTTTTTTATTTTGATGATAGCTATGCAGTTTTTACCTTCTTCTCTTGTAACAGCAGTAGGAGGGGCCAAACGATGGATACGTGTAGGACCCATGTCCCTTGCTCCTGTTGAATTCTTTAAAGTAGGGTTTGTCTTCTTTTTGGCATGGAGTTTTTCTCGTAAATTACTAAACAAAACAAAAATGCAGTTTTGGGAAGAAGTACGTACTTTCACGCCGTATCTTTTTGTTTTCATGGTGGCAGTCGTTATCATTGCTGTATTTCAAAAAGATTTAGGCCAAGTGGTGGTATTGGGAGCAACACTCATGGTATTGTTTTTATTCATCGGGAGCTCCTGGAAATTCTTTTTAACACTGCTTTCTGGTGGTTTGTTAGCCTTTGTAGCACTCATCTTCCTCGCACCTCACCGTATGGCACGGATCAAAAGCTGGTGGGGAACAGTACAAGACAGTATACTTTCTATTTTTCCTTTTGAATCGGTTCAAAATCTTCGTATAGAAGCAGGTAAAGAACCTTATCAGATATCTAATTCTCTCAATGCTATTCATAATGGTGGCTTTTGGGGAAAAGGTCTGGGCAATGGTCAGTTTAAATTAGGATATTTAAGTGAAGTGCATACAGACTTTATTTTGGCAGGTATCACAGAAGAGTTGGGGTTTTTGGGGCTTGCTTTGGTGACACTGACAATCTTGTTTATTGTGTTTCGTATCTTTAAGATCGCTTCAAAAGTAAAAAAGCCTATGTATTATCTCTTCTCTATCGGGGTAGGGTTGCTGATATCATTGGCATTTATTCTTAACTCTTACGGTATTTCCGGCATTACACCGATCAAAGGAATTGCCGTACCGTTCTTAAGCTATGGAGGTTCACATATATGGGCTTCGTGTATCGCTATAGGTATGGTGTTGATGGTATCGAAAAAAGTACCAAGAGATGCTAAAGGAAGAATGCGATGAGTATCGTGATGACAGGTGGCGGAACTGGTGGACATTTGGCCATCATTAAAGCCGTTAAAGAGCACCTTAACGGGGAAGAACTTATCTATATCGGTTCAACCAAAGGACAGGATAGACAGTGGTTTGAGCATGATGATGACTTTACACACAAATACTTTTTTGAAACGCGTGGTGTCGTAAACCAGGGAGCACTAGGGAAGGTTAAGTCACTTTTTATGATGTTCAAGGCAACGATGAAAGCGATCAAACTTTTAAGAAAACATAAGGCCAAAGTGGTCTTTTCAGTAGGTGGTTTTTCTTCTGCGGCTACTGCATTTGCAGCCAAGATCTTACGTATCCCGTTAGTCATTCATGAACAAAATGCGGCACTGGGTTCGCTCAACAAACTACTCAAGCCTCATGCCTCAGTATTCATCTCTTCGTATCTTGAAGAGAGCCCTATTAAAGCATATCCGATCAAGCAAATATTTTTCGATAATGCCCGTATACGAGACAGGGTGGGGACGATCATCTTTCTTGGTGGATCGCAAGGGGCAAAGGCTATTAACAGACTGGCTTTACAGATAGCACCCCAACTCAAAGAAAGAGGGATCAAGATCATCCATCAGGCTGGTCAAAACAACATCGATGAGGTACAAAAAGCCTATGATGGATTAGATATAGAAGCAGAAGTATTTGGTTTTACTGACAGACTTGCAGACTATATGAAGGAAGCAGATCTTGCCATAGCACGCTCTGGTGCTTCCACACTCTGGGAGTTGTCTGCTACGGCAGTACCTACGCTCTACATTCCTTACCCGTTTGCCGCGAGTGACCATCAGTTTCATAATGCACAGTTCCTGGTAGAAAAAGAGCTCGCATGGATCATGAGGGAAGATGAGATAGATACTGAAAAAGTTCTGGCACTGTTGAATGAGGATCTGTCTGAAAAGAGTAAGGGACTTATGGAGATCGTTGAAAAAAATGGTAGTGAAAAGATCGCTGAGTTATTGACACAAATCTGACACGATTATGGTGTATGATTGTTTAAATTAAAAGGAAAAGGATTGATAATGAAAAAGCTTATGATGCTGATTGTGTCTAGTGTATCTGTGATTGTATTGAGTGGTTGTGGAGGCGGAGGCGATGATGGACCGGTACCCGAAACATATTTTATTACAGATGGTTTTGGTGATGGTGTAAGTGATATCATCTATCATTGTGATAGTGGTCTAAGTGGTGTCACTAATTTTGAAGGGGCTTTTACATTTGATCTTCGCGGAGATAATTGTAATTTTGATTTAGTCACAAACGGTATTATAGAAGATCTGTTTATAGAATTTGATAATGATCCATTTACGGATGCAGGTATAAATGGTATCTATTATGAATGTGTTGCAAATGGTCTTCTCAGTGCATCAGGCTATACGAGCTATAACCCGGATTTATATTTTAATGGTTTTATCGAAGATGGAAGCTTGCATGATGGGTGTACACTATTTGATATCTATTGAGATGACACCTGTCTATAGATAGTATGAACATATTCATTTCTTCCACTTTTGTAAACGTGGAAGAGGAATAAAATGGAACAAAATATCCCCTTTACCTCTAAGTAACCACAATTTAGTTAAAATGTCACCAATTTATACAACACAATTTTAGGATCATTTTATCATGGATATCAGAAAAGAATTTCTAGACTTTTTTCAAAGCAAAGGGCATCAGCTCATACCATCTTCACCACTCGTACCGGACGATGCGACACTTATGTTCACCAATGCAGGTATGGTACAGTTTAAGAACATCTTTACCGGTGAAGCACCTATCCCTGAGATACCTCGTGCTACCTCTTCACAAACCTGTTTAAGAGCAGGTGGAAAGCACAATGACCTTGATAACGTCGGTTACACGGCACGTCACCATACTCTTTTTGAAATGTTGGGGAACTTCTCTTTTGCTGATTATTTTAAAAAAGAAGCGATCGCTTATGCATGGGAGTTCATTACAGATGAGAAGTATTTGAACCTTCCTGTAGAAAAGCTTTGGGTAACTGTGCATACAAGTGATGATGAAGCTGAAGAGCTATGGAAAGAACATATTGCAGCAGATCGTATCTTGCGTTTTGGCGATGCCGATAACTTCTGGCAGATGGGTGATACCGGTCCTTGCGGTCCTTCTTCTGAAATCTTTTATGACCAGGGTGAAGAAAATTTCAATGGTCCCGAAGACAAAATGGGTGGAGAGGGTGATAGATTTCTAGAGATCTGGAACCTGGTATTCATGCAGTACTACCGTGATGAAACAGGTACCCTTTCACCACTGCCAAAACCTAGTATCGATACAGGTATGGGACTTGAGAGAGTGGTAGCTATCAAAGAGGGTAAACTCAACAATTACCACTCTTCACTCTTTACACCTTTCCTGGATAAGATCGGTGAACTTGTAGGCACACCTTATGATTTTGAGGCAGAGAACTCTGCTTCATACCGTGTGATCGCAGATCACTTACGTTCGGTCTCTTTCTTGCTTGCGCAAGGAGTGAACTTTGACAAAGAGGGACGCGGGTATGTACTTCGTCGTATTATGCGTCGGGCCATCCGTCACGGGTACCTGCTTGGATTACGTGAACCGTTTATGTATAAACTGGTTGATACCTTAGTGGATCTTATGGGTGAGCAGTATGATTATCTGCCTGGCAGATCTGAAGCGATCAAGACTTCTATGAAAATGGAAGAAGAGCGTTTCTTCGATACGATCGAAGCAGGGATCAAACTCTTTAATGAAGAGTTGAAAAATACCACTGATGTCTTTAACGGTGAAGTGGCATTTAAGCTCTATGATACGTACGGTTTCCCGCTTGATCTTACAGAAGATATGCTTCGTGAGAAAAATATAAAACTGGATATCGATGCCTTTGATGCTAAGATGGAAGCACAAAAGGCGCAGTCTAAAGCGAACTGGAAGGGTACAGGTGATGCTGCGACTACAGGTGATTTTAAAGCACTTAAAGAGCAGTTTGATATCAACACGTTTGTAGGCTATGAAAGCACAACGGCAAGCGCAAAAGTATGGGCTCTGCTGGATGATAACTTTAAACAGGTAGAGAGCATCGATGGTAAAGGTTGGGTTCTGCTTGACAAAACACCTTTTTATGCTGAGTCAGGTGGACAAACAGGTGACAGTGGAACACTCAATAATGATATAAAAGTGCTTGATACAAGAAAGTTCCTGGAGATGAACCTTTCTGAAGTCAAAGGTAAGTTGAGTGTAGGTGATGAGGTAGAGGCTGTGGTAGATAACAGCCGTGCTGAGATAGAAAAACATCACTCTGCAACACACTTGCTTCATGCGGCTCTGAGAGAGATTTTGGGAGATCACATCGCTCAAGCGGGTTCACTCAATGACGACAAAAGATTGCGTTTTGACTTCTCTCATCCACAGGCGATGACGGCAGAAGAGATCGCTAAAGTGGAAGCATGGGTGAACGATAAGATATCCAGAGCTATCCCAGGTAAAACAGAGGTAATGTCTACCGATGAAGCGAAGAACTCTGGTGCTATGGCACTCTTTGGCGAAAAGTATGGCGATGAAGTACGCGTCGTCAGTTTTGCCGGAGACTCCATAGAGTTATGCGGGGGTACACACGTAGAGAATGCTGCACAGATAGGACTTTTCATGATCACTAAAGAGAGTGGTGTCAGTGCCGGTGTGAGACGTATAGAAGCTGTTTGCGGAAATGCTGCAAGAGAAGCTGTAAATGCACTTAGAGATGAACTCAATGAGGTCAAAACAGAGCTCAAGAATCAAAATCCTATAGCAGGTATCGCTAAACTCAAAGAACAGGTGAAGACACTTAAAGGTGAATTGGCTTCTGCTATGAGCAGCTCTCAAAAAGAGTTGAACGCCGTTGAAGTCAACGGTGTGAATGTCATCGTAGAAGAAATCGAAAATGGTGACATTAAAACCATGATCGATGAGCTCAAAAATAAATATGAGAACATTGCTGTGATGCTCTTTATGAAAAAAGGTGACAAAGTCATGCTTGCTGCAGGCTCTAAAAATACACCGATCAAGGCAGGTGACTGGATCAAGTCGATCGCTCCGATCGTTGGCGGTGGCGGCGGTGGACGCCCTGACTTCGCACAGGCAGGTGGAAAAGATCCAAGTAAGATCACGACAGCGCTTGAAGAAGCAAAAGTCTACTTGAGTGAAGTGTTGGAAGGCGGAAATTAATATGACAGAACTATTTAACAACTATGGACATTTGATCGTTTTTTTACATGTGCTTTCTGCCTTTGTCTGGGTAGGCGGTATGATAGCGATCCGTGTAGCAGTCCATCCTGTGATTCAGCGAGGTGGCGTGACTGCAGCAGAGATGTTGGAAAATGAGGTAAAGGCTTCAATGTTGCAACCCAAGCAGAGATTAGGTATCATCTTGCAGATCACAGGTAGACTCTTTAATCTGGTTATGCTTTTTATTGTGATCTTATTTGTCACAGGTTTGATGATGGCGATAGCGACAGGCGGACACCATGGTGATTTAAAATCGCTTTTTATTTCTAAAGAGATCATTTGGACGATCATGGCAATCAATTACACCTATATGTATATCAAACGTGCAAAAGCATGGAAGCTGTTTTCTCAAGGTGAAGTTGCACTTGCTAAAGCACAGATGAGTTTCATTCCTCATTTACTTTTACCGATCAATATTGTGTTAGGCATTGTAGCATTATGGTTAGGTGTATCTCTTAGAGGACTGTAATGATCTATCTATGTTCTATAATTGGGACGCAAAATGAGCAAAGCCCATTTTTCTACGTTAACACTGAGTTTTCTTCAGCAGAAGGCTCACGTGACTAGTCACGTTTATATGGTTTGAAGGATATTGAATGGCTATGATTTATTTATGTTCATCTTCTGAAAGCAGGGCGTTGCTTCTTCGTAAATTTGGGATTGATTTTGTTCAAAAGTCCGTAGAGTATGATGAAGAACAGATCACCACACCCATTGCAAAAGATTTTGTCTATACCGCAAGTAAAGGTAAGTTGGATGCAGCCATTCGTGAGTTTGGCTTGGATAACCCTTTGCTTTGTGCAGATACGGTCATTGCAGCTGCTGATGGCACTATCTTGCGAAAAGCCAAAAATGTGGAAGACGCAAGACGCATTTTGAACATACAAAGCGGTTCGACTATCTCTATCATCTCCTCTGCGCACTACAGGTCAAAGCACCTTGCTTTTTCAGATATCTCTGCAACGCATTATCATTTTTCAAAGTTTGAAGAAGAGGATCTGGAAAGATATCTTGAGAGTGGACTATGGCAGGGTAAAGCAGGAGGATGTATGGTCGAAGGTTTTTGCAAAAAGTACATTAAATCTGTAGACGGGTATGAAAGCACGGCGATGGGACTTCAGGTAGAAAGTCTCTTACCATGGATAAAGATTGGAAGTTAAGATGTATGAAAACGAATTAAAAGCCCTTAAAAAAGCGGGACGATTTAGAGAGCGTAAGCTTTTTGATGACACATTGGATGATCTGGCCTCCAATGATTATCTGGGGTTGTCACTGAAGAAAAAACAGTTTAAAAAAGCAGTAAAACTGGTGAATGAATATGAGACAGTCAGTTCCAAAGCCAGTATGCTCGTGAATGGATACCATCCTATACACAGGATCTTTGAGATGACCATGGCAGAGTACAACGGTTTTGAAGAAGGACTTGTGGTAGGTTCAGGATTTTTGGCAAACATGGCACTGATAGAAGCGTTAGTTCGTAAAGGTGATATGCTTTTTATGGATGAAGAGTACCATGCCTCTGGTGTGATGGCTTCACAACTTTTGGGAGACAGGGTGGTGACATTTGCTCATAATGATGCGGATGATTTGAGAGAAAAATTAGCAGCACATCCTGCCAAAAGACAGATCATCGCAGTGGAAGGTGTCTACTCTATGGGTGGTGATCTTTGTAAAAAAGAGATATTTGAAATTGCCGATGAAGTTGAAGCACTGCTTATCGTAGATGAAGCACACAGTGCTGGGGTACTTGGACTCAATCTATTGGGTATTTTTGAGTATTATGGCATTAGCATTAATGAGAGACATATAAAGATGGGGACACTGGGTAAAGCCTATGGTTCTTATGGGGCCTATATTTTGGCGTCCAAAAATGTGATCAGTTTCTTGGTGAACAGGGCCAAACCTATTATCTACTCTACGGCACCTTCTGTATTCGATACAGCATTGGCATTGGTCAATGTCAAACATATACGTAAAAATGCAGAAAAATATACAAAGAAGATCCTTGAACGACAGATGGCGGTAAGAAAACAGTTGGGTACAGAGTGTCAAAGTCTTATTGTACCTATAGAAATGCCGAGTAATGAGCATGCATTGTTCGTGCAAAAAGGGTTGATGGCCCAAGGATATCTGGTAGGAGCGATCCGTCAGCCTACGGTGGAAAAGCCTATCATAAGGGTGATACTGAATTTGGGTGTCTCTGTGAAGAAGATCAGGCATGCGTTAGCACTCATTAGTCATAACACGGTACAATAACATTCAATAAAAAAATATATCAATTATAAAGGGTCTGTGTGTTCAACAGTTTAATAAAAGGTTCCATTATCTTGGCAATGCTATTTGGCGTGGCATTGACTGCAGCTTTTATTTATGCCTATGAAGAGATATCTTTAGATGCAGATAAACTCATTAACTATAAGCCTGAAACATCTTCGATCGTTTATGATAGATATGGTGAGAAACTTGCCTATGTTTTTAAAGACCAACACCGTCTTTATGCACGTTATGACGAAATTCCAGGATTTCTTGTTGAAGGACTTGTGGCGATGGAAGATACACAGTTCTTTGAACATAACGGGGTGAACCCGGATGCGATCCTCAGAGCGATAGTCAAAGATATACAAGCAGGTGCTTTTGTTGAGGGTGGAAGTACGCTGACCCAACAGCTTATCAAGAATAAAATACTCTCAAACGAAAAGAAACTTGCACGTAAGATCAAAGAAGCCATTTTGGCACTCAAGATCGAACGTGAGTTAAGTAAAGAAGATATCATTGAGCGGTACCTCAATGAGATATCCTATGGAAATAATTACTTTGGTGTCAAAACCGCTGCAAACGGGTACTTTCATAAAGAGCTGAATGAGTTGACGCTCAAAGAAGCAGCCATTTTAGTAGGTTTACCAAATGCACCGAGTTTTTATAATCCACTTAAACATTACAAACGTGCTTTGGACCGTGCTAACAATGTACTCTACCGTATGAAAAGCATAGGATGGATCACACAAAGTGATTATCTTAAAGCAGTCAAAGAATCCCCTGAAATCTATAGGACCTCTTTAACCCAAAATATTGCACCCGGTATCGTAGATGAAGTACTGAGACGGTTTAAAGGTAAATTGGGTGACATCCGTACCGGCGGATATGAGATCTACACCACTGTAGATATGAAACAGCAAGCTATTGCAAAAGAGGCGGTTGATTTTGCCTATAAAAAAGCACTTGCTAAATATAAAGAGAAAGCAGAAACTTCTACATTAAATACAGCATTTGTAGCCGTAGAGAGTAAAACAGGTGATATTTTAGCGATGGTTGGCGGTGCAGATTATAAAAAATCTGCCTATAACCGTGTGACACAGTCAAAGCGTCAGCCAGGATCTGCATTTAAACCGTTTATTTACCAAACAGCCTTAGACATGGGGTACAATCCCGCAAGTCCTTTGACAGATCTGGCGAGAACTTTCCAATATTATCAAAATGGTGAACCAAAAATTTGGGCACCTAAAAACTATGAACGTGATTTTAAAGGATTTGTTCCATTCAGGGAAGCATTGGTTCACTCACGAAACCTTGCAACGATCAATTTAGTCGCTGATCTGGGCGTGAGTACTATTCGTAAAAGATTGGCATTTTTAGATGTGCCGCATATCCCTAGAGACATGTCCATAGCCTTAGGTAACCTAGGGTTAAGTCCATTGAAAATGGCACAGATCTTTTCAGTATTTGCGAATGAAGGTCATATGATAGAGCCAAGACTTGTAAGCAAGATCATCTCTAAAGAGGGTGCAGTGATCTATGAAACACGTCCTAAAGAGATAGAAGATTTTACCACGCCTGAACAGGCTTATTTGATGACAGATGTTTTGATGGATGTCGTTAAAAGAGGTACAGGTAGAAATGCAAGAGTAGAAGGCATAGAACTTGCAGGGAAAACGGGAACGACCAACAACAATATCGATGCATGGTTCTGTGGGTACTCCCCAACCATTGAAACTATTGTCTGGTTCGGTCGGGATGACAATAGACGCATAGGACGCGGAGCGACCGGAGGTGCACTGGCTGCACCTGCATTTTCTTTTTACTATAAAAAATTATTAGCGTTGTATCCTGAGACAAAACGAACATTTGATATACCCGAAGGTGTATATAGAGGTGAGTATCATGGCAAGTCAGAACTTTACACACAAAATTCTCCACTGCCTGACAGTCACAAAAGAACAGTGCGAAATTATGATGAATATGAGCAACTCTTAGAAGAAGAGATGGAGATCAGAGAAGATATCGATCTTTATGAAGATGGAGAGATAGGATATGCACCTACGATCAATATTGATGAAGATCCGGTTTCTGAAGAAGAAATAGTTGAAGAAGATGATCCTTTACATCCCAAACGAAAGGTGCCTTTAACGCCTGTTTCTAACGACAGTGGTACCTTGTTTTAAAATGCAAAAAGAGTTGATCTTTGTTCTTGATCCCATGTGTTCATGGTGTTGGGGATTTGCGCCTGTGATAGAAGAGCTACGTACTACACTGAATGACGAGTATACGTTCTCTCTGGTCTTAGGTGGCTTACGTACCAAAGGTCAAATGTCTTGGAATGAGAGTGCAAAAGCGTATCTAAAAGGACATTGGAGACAAGTCTCACAAAGCACAGGACAGACATTTTCAGACAGCTTATTTGAAAAAGTGTTTTTTGACTACGACACATACCCTGCATGCAAAGCAGTGATAACTGTAAGAGAACTTTTCGGGATGCAAAGTGCTTTTGATTATTTGCATACGATACAAGAAGCATTTTATACCAGGGCTGAAGATATCACAAACCTAGAGATTTTAACCAGTTTACTACATAGGTCAGAGTCAGATAAAAGCGCATTTAAAACGTTCTTTGAAAGTGACAGAGCACAGCTTCTGATGGAACATGATTTCGCAAAAGCACGTTCCATGGGTGCCAATGCATTTCCTTCGGTAGTCGTCATAGATGAAGAGGGACACATGGTCTGCCAAAAAGGCTATCGAAGTCTACATGAACTGCAAAAGCTCTTAAAATAACACTATTAAAGGAAAATCATGCATAGTTTCGCACCAGAGATCATACTTATCACTATACTGGGGTTGGTTGTCTTTTCAGATGCCTTGGCCAACAAACTCAAGATACCTTCGGTTTTTTTACTGCTCATAGGTTCCTATGTGATATACACTTATGTACCTATGGCAGTACCGATAGACCTTCCACACTATTTTGATACGATCATCTTGTTGTGTATCCCTCTTATCTTCATGGGTGATGCGTTACATCTGCATTTTTCTGACATCAAAAAACATGGCTGGAGTATCTTCTATCTGGCAGTGATCGCGGTGGCTCTTTCTATTGCTGCCGGGGCAAGTATGTACTACTTCGGGATCTTTGAAGGACTGACACTTGGCGCTTATGTCTCACTCTTTGCGATCAACATGGCGACTGATGCGGTGAGTGTGCAGTCGGTACTTTCCCGCTTTAAAGGTATCGGTCATGATATCAAAGTGTTGATCGAGGGTGAATCTTTAGGTAACGATGCCACTGCTGTTATCGCCTTTTTCTTCATAGGACTGCCATGGATGATGAGCGGTACGATCGATGCGGGTGAAGCGGCAATGGATGCGATACGTGTTTTTGCAGTGAGTATGGGGATGGGTATCGGCCTTGGATATCTCTTCTATATGCTGATGAAACTGATCAATGATAAAAGAGGAGAGCTTTTTGTTTTTATCATCGAAGCGTATCTTGCGTATGTCGTAGCTGAGCATTTTCATGTCAGTGGTATCCTAACGTTGATCACGGCAATCATCGCAACCAAGGCTTGGATCGATATCGATATGAAGACGTTAGAGGAAGGGGAAGCGAAAAAAAGCAAAACATTTTTACAGAAACTTCGTCTGCATGGCATTGACTCGACCACTTCCGAACGTATGGAGTATATTTATGAAATGGCAAAAGAGTTTGGGTATATCGCAGCAGTCATGATCTTCTTTGTTTTGGCAGAGATGGTAAGTCTAGAGAAGTTCTGGGAGTATAAAGCAGAGATATTCACAATGTTCATCATTACGACATTGATCCGTGCAGTCTCTATGGCAAAATTCGCTTTTTGGGGCAGTAAGCTAGAACAGATCAAGCCGGTGGGGTTTGAAGGGTGGTTTATCCTCACTTTCTCAGGTATGAAAGGGGCACTTTCTATCATCCTTGTACATATGATCCCTTCATCATTTGAATATAAAGAGCTTTTTGAAGTGGTTACTACGGGAGTTGTGATGATGTCTATCTTTGTCTATGGTACAACGCTTTGGGCATATTTTACCTTCTTTAGAAAAGAGGAAGAGAAAAAGCTGTTTACGCACTAGTCCGATATATTTTTGAAGATAAAAAACAAAATGGAAACCTTATAAAGTTATATATTTTATAAGGTTTTTAAAATCATTCAGCCTCTTTGCTCTTAACTTTATACATACCTTTATGAGCACAACACAAAGTGTCTATGGGTTGTTTCGTCAGGAATGGCACTTTACTTTTCATTGGCTGAAAATGTTAATATGGTATTTAATCAACTGACCATGCTATAATTCTACACTTTTCTACAGGATATTATTATGGATATGCTTCTCATTCTTGCTGTTGCACTTGCAATGGACTCTGTCGCCGTTTCAATCGCAATTGGTTCAAAACACAAAAAAATCCTTTTTCCTAGAATACTATTAATTTCAGCAGTTTTTGGATTATTTCAGGGAGCTATGCCATTAGTCGGATACCTTATTGGCATAAGTTTTGCTCAATATGTTCAGGCATATGACCACTGGATTGCATTTGCGTTACTCGTAGGTTTAGGTGGAAAGATGCTCTATGAAGCATACAAAGATGAATTTGACGAAGAAGTAACTGACTTATCGGACAAAACCCTCATTACATTAGCCATTGCAACCAGCATAGATGCAATGGCTGTTGGGGTAACCTTTGCTTTTTTACAAACTGATATTTATACGGCATCAGGCATTATTGCTCTGGTAACATTTCTAATGTGTTTAGGTGCAGTATATATTGGAAAGAAGTTAGGTTCTCTTCTCGAATCCAAGGCTGAAATGCTTGGAGGAGTGATCCTTATCGGATTAGGATTTAAAATTCTTCTCGAACACACGGGCGTTCTGTAGTTAGGTCCATTTTCTTCATGATTATAGTGTGTTATTCTCAATTTTTCGAATTTTTTTCATAAATAACATATATATTGCTCACACCCTCGGAGCGGATACTAGCAACCATTTGTTCAAGAAACACTATGCGCACCTTTTTTGCATTAAATCCTAAAATAAATAGAGCTAATCCAAAACCTTATAAAATGTGCTATATGGAAGGTTTTATAATGAAAACGATAAAAGAAAACATAAACTCAAAAGAGTTTAAAAAATGAAATTAATAGATATATTTTGATGAAAAAAGAAGTACTTCCGGGCAGAAGCCCGAAAGGAAAGATTAGCAAGAGTACGTTGTAATATACTCAAATGCAGTTGGTCTACCTTCATCTGGCCAGATCTGTGTTTCGAACTGGTAGTGTTGGAATGTATCAATGAAATCATCAGTAAAGACTGGTTTCAAGAAGTCATTGTCACCGATGAGTCCTTCAACAGCTTCTCTTAATGTGTGAGGCATTTGAGGAATCTTTTTCTCTCTGATCTCATCAAGGCTAAGCTCGAAAAGGTCTTCATCCATAGGTCCAACCATATCATAACCGCTTTTTTTGATTCCATCGATTCCAGCCATCATTAATGCAGCAAACCCAAGGTATGGACATGCAGTTGAATCTGGGAATCTTGTTTCGATTCTTGTTGCCATCTCACCCGCACCATAAGGGATACGACAAGCTGCCGATCTGTTTTGGCTTGAGTAAGTCAAGATAGATGGTGCTTCAAAACCTGGAAGAAGTCTCTTGTAAGAGTTTGTCGTAGGATTTGTAAATGCCGCTACTGCTGCAGAGTGTTTAAAGATCCCGCTTAGGTAGTCAAGTGCTGTTTTACTTAAATTTCCATATTCACCCTCTTTATAGAAAAGGTTCTTACCATCTTTCCAGATAGACTGGTGTACGTGCATACCGTTACCATTGTCACCGTAAAGTGGTTTAGGCATAAAGGTCGCTGTTTTACCGTTAAGGTGTGCTACCATTTTGACAACATATTTGTATTTTTGTACATTATCTGCTGCTTCGATCAATGTACCGAACTTGATACCGATCTCACCTTGACCCTGTGCCACTTCGTGGTGACCAAGCATTACTTCTAGGCCTACTTCTTCAAGAAGTAGCATCATTTCAGCTCTTAGATCAACCATAGAGTCTGTTGGCATTACTGGGAAGTATCCACCTTTTGTACCTGGTCTGTGACCCATGTTCCCTTGCTCATATTTCGTATCATGGTTCCATTGACCTTCTTCAGTGTCCACTTTGTAGTATGCAGAGTTGATGTCATCTCTGAACTCAACATTGTCAAAGATAAAGAATTCATTCTCAGGACCGAAGTATGCTACATCACCGATGTTCGCTTCTTCAAGGTATTCTAAAGATTTTTTAGCGATCGATCTTGGACACTTTTCATACATTTGACTTTTGTAGATATCATACACATCACAGATTACAATGATAGTACTGTCAGCAGTAAAAGGATCAAGGAATGCAGTTTCAACATCTGGTTTAAGAAGCATATCTGATTTATGAATAGGCTGCCAAGCTTCGATAGATGAACCATCAAATGGAAGACCTGCTTCTAGCATTTCAGCTGATACAGCATGCATTCTATAACTAATGTGGTGCCATGCACCTTTAATATCTGTAAATCTAAAGTCTACAAACTCTACTTCATTTTCTTTACAATATTTAAAAAACTCTTCTGTGTTGTTCACAAATTTACCCATGTAACTACTCCTAAATTAAAATTATTCTATTATTGTAGCCATAAATAAATTAGTTACATCAGTGTTTTTGCTTAAAAAGTAATCAATTGTCTATCTCGGCCTTCAAAAGTAGCAGCTTTTGTATATCCAACCTCTTTTGCAAGTGTTGTAGCAATGTCATAACCAAAACCTACCTGTTCAACTGAATGGGCATCAGAAGAGAAGGTAATAGGGATATCAAGTGCATAGGCTTCTTCCATTAATTCTCTTGACGGGTAGAGTTCCCCTACAGGTTTACGAAGACCGGCTGTATTAACTTCAAGGACCATATTGGACTTTTTGATGGCTTGCAGTGCATCTTTTGCCAAGAGTCTTACATCTTTTTTTGGCAGAAATTTAAATACCTTGATGAGGTCCAGGTGTCCTACGATGTCGAACTTCCCGGATCTTGCCATCGCTTCAGTGGCTTCGAAATAGGCTTTCCATATCTCATCAATATCTTTGTTTTTCCATCCGGCGATGAATTCAGGATTATCAAAACTCCACTTATCGATGAAGTGTACAGAACCTATAAGATAGTCCACTGTTGCATCTAAAACACGATCGTCCATATGCCCCGGAAGATAATCCACTTCGTAACCAAACAGTATACGGATATCATTTTTGTACCGCTCTTTAGCACTTAAGACATCTTCTGTATAGGCTTGCATCTCTTCAAAGGCGAGACGATAATGCGGGTCAAAGTCCATAGGTGCATGTTCAGAAAACCCATAAATATCTATGTCCAGTTCAATGGCTTTTTGGATGTACTCATCTACTGTACCCTCAGCATGGTTGCAACGTGTTGTGTGGTTATGTATATCTATTCGTGTCATTTTCATAATTGGGATTATACCATATTCACTTCTGACGTATAACTATAAAATTAATTACAAAAAATAAAAATTGTTGTAGAATCACTTATGAAAAAAATTATTTTAAACTTATTTTTAATTGTTCTTTCTTTTGGTAGTGTTGCTTATGCTGACATAAACTCTATAGCTTCACTCAAAGCATTTATAAAAGATGGACAAAAGAACAATTATTTTCCCAAAACGATTTTACTCAATACCTTTAGTCAGAAAAACAAATTAACCCAGGTTGACCTTGATTTTAGGACAGTGATCCATTGGGATATCAATTCTAGATGTCCTGATCATGAAGATGAGATCATACTTGCACTTGGGAGTAAAAACCATTCTATTGTCTGTAACGCTGGAGATACAGCAGGTATTTTAGGTATAGGAGATAATTGGGTAGATGATGCGACAGGTAATGACATTTATTATCCAGGTAAGGGTAATGATACTATAGATGCAGGTTCAGGTAATGATATTTTGATCTTTGATGCTCATTGGGGTCATGATAAGGTGATATTACGTTCGCATAAAGTTAACAGGGATTCAATTTTGGGGTATGATGGATCATATCTGTGGGAATACAGTGATTTTATTATTTTTGGGAAAGAGGTAAAACGAGAAGATATCGTTTGGCAGGGAAAGAAACTTTACCATCTTAAAACAGGGGACAGCATTGAGCTTAATACCAAAGAAGTGAATATACTTTTTGCTTCTGACCCTAAAAACAATATGCTTGATGTCCCAACACAAGAACTTATTAGTCTGGAAGATCTTAAATCAGAGAGTATTTTTGTAAAAGATAATTATCTTTATCTTGCCAAAGGGAATGAAGGGCTTTATATTGTAGATATTAAAGATATATCAAACCCTTTTATTGTTTCAAAACTTGTACTTCCAGGACGGGCACTTGTTGTTGAAGTTGAGAATGATGTTGCATATGTATCACAGGGAGATTACTATCTAGAAGGGAAAAAGGGATGGGTAAGTATCGTTGATATTTATGATCAAAAACATCCCAAAGTTCTAAAAAATTTAAAGTTTGGTAATAATATCACAAGTCTTTCAGTGCATCAAAATAGACTTTATATTCCAGATACACATTCACGAAGTGGGGATAGACAATTATATATTTATGATGTCTCTAATCCACAAAATCCTCTACGTTTATCGAATATTAAACTTAAAGATTCTGTAAGTGACTTAGTATATCTCGATGAAACACTTTATCTAAGTCAAGGATTTGGTAAATTGACTATTCTGGATGTAAGTAACCCAAGGGATCCTAAGTTAGTGAAAAAAACGCCTCTATACAATAAAAGGGTCAATAGTATAAGTGTAAAAAATGATCTTTTAGTATACACACACAAGGATGATAGTATGAGTGTGTTTCATTTACAAAAAGACCATACTTTACAAAACATTTGTGAATTAAAAACAGTGAAAAAGAACAAGTATCATGAGTTTTCTCATCATAATGCATTAGCGATAGAAGATGATCTTATCTATAGAGCAGAGGGGCCAAAAGGTATCTCTGTTAGCAGTATCAGTGAATGTAAGGTGGTCAATGTATTGCCTTCTGAAACGAAACCATGGACCACAGCACTTATAAAAATCGACAATAAGCTTGTAAGTTTTACTACTGGCAATCGTGGGAAAGTCTATGATCTAAAAAAGGATATGATTCATATAGAACAAAAACTGCCTTCTGTTAAGAAAAAAACTTCAAACGTTGATGTGGCTAACATTTTGAGCAAGGATCAGCTTCAAACACTGCTTTATAAAACTGTAATGAAAAATAATCCCAAAGAGGTCAAGCGTTTATGTAAGCTTGGTGCAAATCCTAACGTATCAGGTCATGAGAGATACACACCTATAGAGATTGCAGCAAGAACGGGCAAAGTATGGGCACTTGAAGCACTGCTTGAGTGTGGTGGAAAAGCAACTAAAAAAAGTATGTTCCTCGCTGCACTTACTGAACAAAATGAAGCCATGAAAGTACTTGAAAAATATGGTGTACCTGTCACAGTTAGGGATAAAGATGACTGTACTACTTTGCACTTTATTGCACAAGACGGTAGTTTGGATATGGTAAAGTATCTTATAGAAAAAGGCGTCCCCTATAACGCAACATGCAGAAACTTAGAGTCACCATTGACTTGGGCAAATTATGGAAGCAATTGTAAGGTGATTGAATACCTTGAAAGCCTTTACCCTCCATCACACGATAAGACAAAAAATAAAAAATGTGAAAGTAGAAAAATCAATGAAGACTTAAGAAGGATCAAGTCACTTGTAAGAGAGCTAAATGTGAATAAAAGATCCAATTATATGGATCGGGATAATTCTACGGATATGAAGATAAAAACTATACAAAAGGGTGATGAGCTTAGAGTAAAATTGTTGATAAAAAATCCTATGTTGACAGACGAACAGGCAACCAAAAAAAGAATAAATGTTGATTTTATAGAACATATCACGCTCAGAGTTGGAGAGAGGATCGTGTTTGATATGTCAAACAGTGCCTATCTAAGTAAAAACCCTCTTATCGCCGTAAAAACGACAAATTTCACAACAGATGAAAACGTGACATTGACCATCACAGATAATCATGGTAGAAAAGAGAGTAAGAGTTCAACGATTAAAGTAGCAAGCCCATTGAATACAAAGAAGAAGGTTTGGGAAAATGGAGAAGTACGTGACTATAGAAAGACTAATCCTACACTGTGGCGTGCAAGAACAGTCACTGATGCAGCTGAAATACTCTATGGTAATGTAGATTATCATGAGGGTAATTTCAAGATCACTCTGCCCAGGGTAGCTATCAGTAGTGCTTATGTAAATATCAGAATACAATCTGATCTGGATCTTGAATCTATGGCACTTTTAACTAATGCGAACCCGCACTCAACAATCGCTGTATTTTCTATACCAAAAGGTACAAAAGTAGATTACGACTTGAGGATTAAAGCAAAAAACTATGTTGAACCTTATGTAGTGATAATTGCGAAAGGAAGAGATGGAAAGTTCTATAAAAGTATAAAGATTTTTCAGGTTGCACGAAGTGGAGACAACTGTTCCTGAACCTTATCTGCATAGGTGAATATTGTCTGTAAAACTGTTCTTTACCACTAATAGGATAAAATAAGAACCAAATAAATTCCATTAGGCAAAAGATGACAGATCAAAATAAAGTAGAACTTTTAGCACCAGCAGGTAACTTGGAGAAGATGAAGATCGCTCTAAACTATGGGGCAGATGCCGTCTATGGGGGTACCAGTACCTTTTCATTGCGTATCCGTTCAGGTAAAGAGTTTGATATGGATTCCTATGCTGAAGGGATAGCGTATGCCCATGCTCGTGGCAAAAAAGTCTACTCTACGGTGAACTCCTTTCCTTTTAATTCACAAATGAAGCTCTATGAAAACCACATTGCCAAGATCGCTGAGCTTAAACCGGATGCGCTGATCGTCTCCAGTCCGGGTGTGGTCAAGATAGCACATCGCATTGCACCGGACATTCCTATCCACCTTTCTACACAAGCCAATGTGATGAATGCTATGGATGCAGAGGTCTATTATGACCTTGGGGTAAAGCGTATTATCGTTGCCCGTGAAATAAGTTTGAAAGACTGTGAAGCCATTAAGCATCATTTGCCTGACCTTGAATTAGAGATATTTGTGCATGGTTCGATGTGTTTTGCTTACTCAGGACGCTGTCTCATCTCTTCACTGCAAACGGGTCGTGTACCTAACCGTGGATCTTGTGCCAATGACTGCCGTTTCCCTTATGAAGTTTACGCACATAACCCTGAGTCCGGAACTACATTCAGACTGGATGAAGAAGAGGGTATCGGTACGTATATCATGAATGCTAAAGATATGAATATGGCATCACATATAGATGAGATACTCAAATCAGGTGTCATAGACTCACTGAAGATAGAAGGACGTACGAAGTCTCCTTATTATGCAGGGGTGGTAACAAAAGCCTACCGTCAGGCGATCGATGATTTCTATGCCAATAAGTTTGATGCTGCACGGTATCAAGAGGAACTCAACACTACGCAAAACCGCGGGTTTACAGATGCCTATCTGCTTTCACGGCCTTTTGATAGAACGGAGACGGAATCGAATGAATTCTCTATACAGTACGGTACCCATCAGGTTGCGGGGCTTGTCCTGGAAGATGGCCTGACATGGAAGTGTAAAGATAAAACGTGCATAGGTGATACGGTAGAGATCGTCTTGCCTGTGGGTGCGACAGTTGAGCTGGTAGACAATGATGTAGGCAAGATAGATGAGGTAGACGGAAAGTATTGGCTTACATTTAAAAAGATGCGTTCTGAAACAGGCAAGGAGTTTGAGTGTATTCACTCGGGTGATTTGAATAATATTCTTTTACCAACTCAATTGCCAGGATATACTATATTGAGACGTGAGATAGGTGAAGCATTGGAGAACAAGGGCTTGACGGAGAGTTCAACACCTATGAAACAGGAACATGAGGACAAACCGATAACTAAGGATGTGAAATGAAATTTGTATCGATCGTAATGGAAAGCAAAAGCGACTATAGTATTATGTCTGAGTGTTCAGAAACATTGCAAAAGTTTGGTGTGCCGTATGAGCTTATCATCTCTTCAGCACACAGAAGTCTTGAGAGAACTATGCAATACGTTAAAGAATCAGAAGCTAAAGGTGCACAAGTGTACATAGCAGCATCAGGTATGGCAGCACACCTTGCCGGTGCATTGGCAGCAGCTACGAGTAAACCGGTACTTGGTGTACCTATGGAAAGTGGAGCACTGAAGGGTGAAGATGCACTTCTTTCTACAGTGATGATGACAGCAGGTATGCCAGTAGGTACACTTGCCATCGGTAAATCAGGTGCGGTCAATGCTGCATATTTGGCTATACAGATCATGGCACTGCAAGATGATGAGCTTAAAGTAAAACTTCAAGAAGACCGCATAAGCAAAGCAAAGAAAGTAGAACTTGATTCTTCAGAGATTGAAACAATACTGTAAAATTAACACTAGGTAAAAATATAGATGAACAACAACGCCATTACATTTAGCGAACTACTCCTAAAACTACAACAATATTGGGCTGAACAGGGGTGTAATATCGTACAACCCTATGACATCCCTTCGGGTGCAGGAACATTTCACCCTGCCACACTGCTGAGAAGTCTAGACTCTCAGCCTTGGTCAGCTGCCTATGTGGCTCCTTCACGCCGTCCAACAGATGGACGTTATGGGGAAAACCCTAACCGTCTTGGTGCTTATTATCAGTTTCAAGCATTGATCAAGCCCAGTCCTGACAATATTCAAGAGCTTTATTTGAAGTCTTTAGAGTACTTGGGACTGAACCTGCAAGAGCATGATATCCGTTTTGTAGAAGACAACTGGGAGTCTCCGACCTTGGGTGCCTGGGGTCTTGGTTGGGAAGTGTGGCTTGATGGTATGGAAGTGACACAGTTTACCTACTTTCAACAGGTCGGTGGTATCGCTTGTGACCCTGTAGCAGTGGAGATCACGTATGGGACAGAGAGACTTGCGATGTATCTGCAAGGGGTAGATTCAGTGTATGATCTGGTTTGGAACCGTATGGGAGACACTGTCACAACGTATGGTGATGTACATAAAGAGACAGAGTATGAGTTTTCCAAGTATCACTTTGAAGTAGCCAATGTAGAGAACCTGTTCCAACATTTTGAAGATGCTTCCAATGAATGTGAAGTCTGTCTTGATGCAGGCTTGCCTTTACCAGCATATGACCAATGTATGATAGCCTCACATGCTTTTAATGTACTGGATGCAAGAAAAGCGATCTCTCAGGCACAGAGACAGAACTATATTTTAAAAGTAAGAGAACTCTCTATAGGGTGTGCAAAGCTTTATAAAGCACAAGAGCAAGAGCGTGATGAACGTGTTAGAGGCTAGCGTTAGCATCTGTATAGAAGGGATGAACCAGTGATTGAAAAACTAGTAACTTCAAGTTTGAAAATGGGAGTCATTGCCGGTGGACAGCTTGGCAAGATGCTTATTCAAGAGGCTAGTAAATGGGATATTACTACCTATGTACTTGACCCGGATGAGGGATGTTCTGCACGCAATGTAGCTTCTGTCTATGTACAAGGGGACTTTACAGACTTCGACGCAGTCTATGCATTTGGAAAGCGTGTAGATATATTGACTTTTGAACTTGAAAATGTCAATATTGAAGCTTTGCAAAAACTTAAATCTGAGGGGCTTAGAATAGTCCCAGATCCTGATATCTTGGCACTTATCCAGGATAAAGGATTGCAAAAAGAGTTCTATGCAAAGCATGCTATGCCGACATCTCCTTTTGTATGTTGTGAAAATACAGAAGAGATAGCAGAAGCACTCCAAACAGGAAAATTTGCCTATCCTTTTGTGCAAAAGTTACGCAAAGGCGGATATGATGGACATGGTGTCTCACTCATCAACAGTAGTGAGAAAACACTTTTAGATGGTACTTCTATCATAGAGAAAAAAGTAGATATCGATAAAGAGATCGCTGTGATCGCTGCAAGGAACAGTGCAGGAGAAGTGCGTTGTTTCCCTGCTGTAGAGATGACATTTAATGATGAAACCAATTTGGTTGAAGAGATCTTTTGTCCAGCCAATATTACGGAAGAACAGGATAAAACGGCAGAAGCATTAGCGATAGATATTATTGAAAAGTTGGATATGGTCGGGCTTCTGGCTATCGAGTTCTTTATAGACAAACAAGGCCAGATACTCATCAATGAAGTGGCTCCAAGACCGCATAACAGTGGCCATCATACGATAGACAGTGTTGTGACATCTCAACTGGAACAGTTGCTTCGTGCGATACTTGACCTGCCTTTGGGAAGTACAAAGCTCACCAGTGCCTCAGTGATGCTGAACCTTTTGGGAGAGCCGGGGTATGAAGGACCGGTCTATTATGAAGGTTTTAGTGAGTCTCTGGCTATTGATGGGGTCAAGATCCATCTTTATGGTAAAAAAAGCACAAGACCTTCCAGGAAGATGGGACATGTGACCGTTTTGGCAGATACGGTTGAAAATGCATTCAAAAAAGCCAATCAGGTAAAAAATATACTAAAGGTTAAATCATGGAAAAAGTAGTGGTGAGTATCGTTATGGGATCAGATTCTGATCTTCCTGTTATGCAAGAGGCTGCCAATATGTTAGAGCAGTTTAATGTCGGATATGAGCTGGATATCGTCTCAGCACACAGAACACCGGAAAAACTTTTTGAGTTTTCTGCCAATGCACATAAGCGTGGCATTCAAGTCATCATTGCCGGAGCAGGGGGTGCTGCGCACTTACCGGGTATGATAGCTTCCATGTCTCCGCTGCCGGTCATAGGTGTACCCGTAAAGTCAAGCAACTCCATTGACGGATGGGATTCAGTACTCTCCATATTGCAAATGCCTGGAGGTGTACCAGTGGCTACAGTGGCACTCAATGGTGCCAAGAATGCAGGTATCCTTGCTGCGCAGATCGTCTCAACTGCTTCTGAAGAGACTCGAAAAGAGATCATCGCCTATAAGCAGAGTCTTGCGGAGCAAGTGATAGAGAAGTCAAAAAGAGTGAAATCTCAGAAAGTTTAGCATGAAGCTACAAGAAATATATAACCATTTAGATAATATCAGTCCTTTTGAACTTCAAGAGAAATGGGATAACTCCGGACTTATCGTAGGCGAGTTGTCTAGAGAAGTATCTCAGATCGTAGTGGCACTGGACATTGATGAAGAGATGATAGAGACGACAGACGAACATACGCTTTTTGTCGTTCATCATCCACTTATCTTTGGGAAAATGACACAGCTTGATTTTGCAAAGTACCCTTCGAACCTTATCGAAAAGATGATACTTAAGAAGCAATCTCTTATCGCTTTGCATACCAATTTTGACCAAACACATTTGAACAGATATGTTTTTGAAAAGGTTTTAGGCTTTCATCTGGAGTCACAAGATCCTTTTGTCTGTACGACAAAAGGAGAATGGCATTATAAAGAACTTTTGACCCTTTTAAAAGAGAAATTAAACCTGCCTACACTCAAAGTCATAGGCAAGAAAGAGAAGATCAGATCTATCGCTTTAACCACAGGTGCAGGGGCTTCACTGATGGATGAGGTCGAGGCTGACTGTTTTTTGACCGGTGATATAAAGTATCATGATGCAATGAAAGCAATGAGTGAAGATTTGATGATGGTAGACATCGGACACTATGAGAGTGAGAAGTTTTTTGCAGAGATCATTTTGGATGAGTTGAAAGTTTTACCTCTTTTAGCTATAATTTCGAATTCAAAAAACCCATTTCATATTGAAACAATATAAAGTATGGGTTGAACCTCTCAAAATAATCATTGAGAACCCTTAAACTCTAAAAGGACAGAGATTGAACAAACATCTAAAAGAGCTCATCGAGCTTTCAAAAATTGACAAAGCTATAGACAGTTACACGCCGCAGCTTGAAGCATCAGATAAAAAAGTCGCAAAAGTAGAAAAAAAGATCAATGCGGCACAAGCAGAACTTGATACATTAAATGAAAGTATCACTGAAAATGATGCAAAAGTAAAAACATTTGAAGAACAACTCACAATGCTGAATGAACAATTGGCTTCAAATGCTAAAAAATCTAAAGAGATCACTACAGAAAAAGAGATGAAAGCACTCTCTTTGGAAGAAGATATCGCTAAAGAAAAGATGACTTTTGCCAATGAAGAGATCGAAAGACTTCAGAAGATCAATGAAACGACAAAATTGCTTTTAGAAGAAGCAAAGGCAAAAGTAGAAGCATTGACTGCAGAAGCAGAAGCGGTCAATGAAGTGGTATCTGTAGAAAGAGCAGAGATCGAAAAAAACAAGGGTGAACTTTTTGTTGAAAGAGAAAAGCTCAGTAGAGATGTGGAACAAAAAGTACTTGCATTTTATGAGAAGATCCGTATTTGGGCAGGCAATACAGCTGTTGTTCCTGTTAAAAAACAAGCATGTTACGGATGTTACATGAAACTCAATGACAAAACATATTCAGAAGTGATCAAAGCAGATGAAATCGTAAATTGTCCTCACTGTGGACGTATTTTATATATCGAGCCTGTAACAGAAGAAGCATAAGTGTTGCACTATGGAGAAACTTTTCTTTTTTCTCTATAGTTTTCTTTCCTTTCTCCTTTATATACTTGCCCTTCCTTTTTTAGTTGTATTCTCTTTTAAAACCAAATATAAAGACTCGCTGCCCGCAAGATTTTTCTTATGGAACAACAAGCCTTTAAAGCCTCATGGTATCTGGTTCCACTCTTGTAGTTTTGGAGAAGCAAAAGCGATCAAATCTTTAGTAGACAGATTGCCGCAAGAGAGTTTACGGATGAGTACAACAACGCACACGGGTTTTCAAGTGATAGAGGAGTATACGCAAGAGAGCAGATATCTTCCTTTTGAACCTTTACTTTTTGGCTGGCTGAAGCCGCAAAAGGCACTGGTGGTGATGGAGGCTGAGTTTTGGTATCTTCTTTTTGCATTGGCACAGAGCAGAGGAGCTAAAACCTTACTCATCAATGCACGTATGAGTGACAGGTCTTTTCCCAGGTATGAAAAGATAGGATGGCTCTACAGAGAGATCTTTAAGCACATAGATGAAGTGTACGCACAAACAGCGAAAGACAAAGAGCGTTTAGAGTCTTTGGGCGCCCAAAATGTAGTGGTTACGGGTAATATAAAGTTGGCCCATTTACCTTCTATAAGCAAAGAGATAAAAAAACCTTCCAGTTTGGTTGTATGTGGAGCAAGTACGCATGAGGGAGAAGAAGCACTGATCCTGGATGCCTTTGCTGTATTTAAAAAAGAACATCCCGAAGCCGTTCTGCTTTTAGTACCGCGTCATCCGGAACGTTTTGACAAAGTGGCTAAAATGATGGAAGATTTTGCTGAAACGTATCAGGTCACGGCACAACGTTATTCTCAAAATGCAGTGTTGAGTTCTGATATTATTTTAGTAGATGTTTTGGGTGAACTGGTCAATATGTATGCGATCAGCGATATTGTGATACTTGGCGGTGCATTTGAACCTATAGGTGGGCATAATGCGGCAGAGGCAGCACAGTTCGGATGTAAGATCATCTCCGGGGAACACTACTTCAACCAAAAGGATATTTTTGATGCCATTGAAGGTATCGCAGTAGTAGAAGCATCAAATCTTTCAAGAAGACTGTTGCAGCATGGATTGCTTAAACCCACAAAGATAAAAAGCAAGAGTGACATCACTGTCATCACAGAGAGCCTGAAGCGTGTTTTATAACATAGAAGATGAAACCGTCAGTCTACGGATCAAAGCACAACCCAATGCCAGTAAAAACGAATTTTGTGAAGTGTATGGAAACGATGCTATTAAGATACGTATAAAAGCGCCTGCTGTAGAAGGTGCAGCAAACAAAGAGTTAGTGAAATTTCTTGCAAAAAGTTTTAAAGTTTCAAAAAGTGATATACTTTTTAAAACAGGGCAAAACAGCAAGATCAAAATAGTGGCATTTCCACTGAATGATAAATTTATAGAATGGATAAAATTAAATCACAGTAATGTGATTTAAATAAAAAGCGACTAGTCGCGTGAACACTCTGTTGAAGAGAACTAAGTGTTAGCATAGTAAAATGGGCTTTGCTCATTTTGCGTATTATTTAGAAGAAGGATAGAAGAAAATGGCTACAGATAAAGCATATAAAGTCCTTGCAATGGCAAAGGATATATCAAACAACAAAGCAAAAGAACTGATAGACAGAGGACTGGTTTATGTTGAAGATAAAAAAGTAAAGATCGCAAGAGCTGAGATACGTACAGATACGATCTTTCGTATCGAATACCCTGAGGATATAGAGATACTCTACGAAGATGAAGATATCATTGCTGTGAACAAACCGGCACAAGTGGACAGTTATGAGATCCAGGATTCCATAGCAGGTGCAGAACTTCTTCATAGACTTGACAGAGATACATCAGGAGTACTGCTTTTAGGAAAGAACAGAGCATTCATAGAACGTGCCATTAAAGAGTTCAAAAACCGAAAAGTGGAAAAACATTATGTCGCATGGGTAGAGGGTGTAATTTATGAAAAAGTGGAGATAGACGAACCTATCTTCACGGTGAAAAAGGGTAAAGCATTTTCTATGATCGACCCTGTACGAGGTAAAAAAGCACATACCGTGGTCAAACCTGAAGAGATACAAGGTAAAAAGTCTAAAGTACATATAGAGATCACAACAGGAAGAACACATCAGATCCGTGTACATCTTGCACATATAGGACATCCTATTGTAGGGGATGAACAGTATGGAAGCCGTACACAGTCAAAACGTATCCTTTTGCACTCTGCTAAAATGAAGATTTTAGATTATGAGTTTAATGCATCAGAGCCCAAAGACATCGCGAGATACAAATAATGATTTTAAGCCCAACTAGGGTAAAATCGCGTCAATATAAATAATAAAAATCTTAGAAAAACTTCAGATATTTGTCAATAAATGCGATCAGTCGCATGAGCCAACTGCTGAAGTTGACATAGCGTCAGCAATCTCTTGTAAAACAAGTTGCCTAAATGGCAAGTTTTTTTCAAGAGACAATTTTGGGCTTTGCTCAAAATATGTCCTAAGTAATCTTAAGGGTAAGAAATGTTTGATACTTTAACCGATAGTTTTAAAAATGCCATAGGTAAAATTCGTTTTCATGATGATGAAAAGGCACTTAAAAAAGCAACTGCAGAATTGAAGAAATCACTTTTAAAAGCAGATGTACACCACAAAGTGGTCAAAGAGCTCATTAGCAGTGTAGAGATCGAAACCAAGCAAAATGGTGTAGGTAAAGACAACTTCCTCAAAGCACTTCAACATAAACTGACAGACATTTTGACCATAGAGGGTGCACCCAAAGGCTTTACTTTCGCTTCTAAACCGCCAACTGTCGTTCTGATGATAGGTCTACAAGGGTCTGGTAAAACAACGACAACGGGTAAATTAGCCTATTTCCTTAAAGAACAGAAAAAGAAAAAGGTCATGGTTATCGCAGCAGACCTTCAGAGACTTGCAGCGGTAGAGCAGCTCAGACAGATCACTTCACAGATCGAAGTGGAACTCGTGGCTGATGAGAATGCCACACCTGTAGAAATCGTTAAGCAGGGTCTTGAAAAAGCCCAAAAAGAGCTTTATGATGTCGTACTGATAGATACCGCAGGACGTTTGGCTATAGATGATGAATTGATGAATGAGCTTGCAGAGGTGAAGAAGGTAGCAGAACCTGATGAACTTTTCTATGTGGCTGATGCGATGACAGGTCAGGATGCCGTCAGAACAGCACAAACTTTTAAAGAGAAGATCGGAATCACCGGTGTCGTACTTTCCAAGTTTGACGGGGACTCTAAGGGTGGTGTCGCACTTGGACTGACACAACAGGTAGGAGCACCCCTTCGCTTTATAGGTGCAGGTGAAAAAATGCCGGATCTTGAGCAGTTCATCTCAGACAGGATAGTAAGCCGTTTGATGGGTGCAGGAGATGTGGAATCACTGGCTGAAAAAGCTGCCGCTGCCATAGACCCTAAAGAAGCAAAAAAAATGACACAGAAGATCAAAAAAGGTCAGTTCAATTTTAATGATTTCTTGGCACAAATGGAACAGATGAAAAAGCTTGGAAGCATGAAGTCCATTATGGGGATGATCCCTGGTATGGGGAATATGGCGAAACAGATAGGCGATATGGACCTGGAAAACTCTGACGAGATCAAAATGATCAAAGCGATGGTTTCTTCTATGACACCTAAAGAGAGAGAAGACCCGGATCTTCTTACCAATACACGTAAAAGACGTTTGGCAGCAGGTGCAGGACTTGACCAAGTGCAGGTGAACCGTGTGCTTAAGCAGTTTAAGAACGCAGCGAAGATGGCGAAAAAGTTATCAGGCAAGGGCGGTATGAAACAGATGCAGGACATGATGGCACAGATGCAAGGCGGAGGTGGTTTCCCTGGTGGACCACGCTAAGATATGATGCGCTTCTGTATGAAGCAACTACAACTCCCACCTTTATAGGTGAGATGACCATAGAGTTTAATAAAATCTTTATAATTTTTATGGTAAAATCGCGTTCCAAAAGAATTTATGAAGTGTTGATGAGTGTTTTAGTCATTAAAAAACAGTTGTCAGTACTTGTTACGAAAATGCATAACTTTTCCTCGAGATAAGCATTAAAGCAAATGAAAAAACAAAGGATACAATATGACAATGATCAGAATGACAAGAATGGGTAGAAAGAAAAAGCCATTTTATAGAATCGTAGTAACAGACAGCAGAAAAAGAAGAGATGGTGGTTGGATCGAAGCAATCGGTCACTATAACCCAGTAAGTGTAAACAAAGATCTTACACTTGATGAAGAAAGATTGAACTACTGGTTAAGCGTTGGTGCGCAAATGAGCCCAACAGTAAAGAGACTAGCAGGTAAAAAATAGTCTTAATGGTTAAAGATTTCTTGCTCTCATATACCAAACTTTTGGTAAACAACCCTGAAGATATCTCTATAGAGATCGCAGAGGTTGATGAGGGTTTCGATGAGATCACCATCTTTGCAAACAGCGAAGATATAGGTAAACTTATCGGTAAAGAAGGAAGAATGATCAATTCTATCAAAACAGTCATCTCCGGCTGTAAAGCAAAAGGCGGTAAAAATTACCGCGTAAATGTAAAAGCTTCCGAGTAACTCTCTTATGTCCAATGACAAATTTTTTATCGCTCAAATAGGGCGAACTATTGGACTTTGGGGCGACCTCAAATTTCATCTTCATACAGATTTTCCAGAACAGTTTAAAGTAGGTCAGACCTATAAAAGTGACCGTGGAAACCTTACTATCGCAGATATCAATTTTACACGTGGTACGATTCGTTTTACAGGGTATGAAAGTATTGACTCTGCAAAAAAATTGACCAATACCAAACTTTATGCCAATGAAGCACAGACAAAAGAGCATTGTGAACTGGGTGAAGGTCAACACTTTTGGTTTGATGTGATCGGCTGTGTGGTTAAGCAGGATGATGAAGTATTAGGTGTGGTAGATGATATACAACGTATGGCAGATACAGATTATCTTTCTGTGAAAACAGATGCCAGTTTGATCGAAGCAGGTTTGTCTAAACAATTTTTGCTTCCTTACATCGAACGTTACATTATCAAGATAGACACAGAAGAAAAAATAGTCTATACGAAAGATGCTAAAGACATTTTAGAGGCGAGTTGATACGATGAAATTTTCCTTTGTTACTCTGTTCCCTGATCTTATCAAAGGGTACTTTTCTGAAAGTATTTTAAAACGTGCTATAGAAGATGAAAAAATTGCTATAGATTTTTACAATCCGCGTGATTTTACTACAGATAAACACAACCGTGTGGATGCACCGATGATAGGTGGGGGAGCAGGTATGCTGATGACACCGCAGCCTTTGATGGATACGCTTCGTAAGGTAAGAGAGACTTCTCCAGAGGCACATGTAGTGTTTGTTTCCCCTGTGGCTAAACCTTTTACACAAAATGATGCGAGACGTTTAGCAAAAAAATCGCATGTTGTACTGGTAAGTGGACGTTATGAAGGCATAGATGAACGTGTGATAGAAGCTCAGGCAGATGAACTTTTTTCCATAGGAGATTTTATCTTAACAGGTGGAGAGCTGGCAAGTATGGTGGTTTGTGATGCGATTAGTCGTAATGTTGAAGGGGTATTGGGGAACATTGACTCTTTAAGTATAGAGAGCTTTGAAGAATCACTTTTGGAAGCCCCTTCTTTTACGAAACCTAAGAATTATGAAAACAATGAAGTGGTTTCAGAATTCCTAAAGGGTAATCATAGTAAAATCACGGACTTAAAAAGAGGGCTTGCTTTGTGTAAAACAAAGTATTTTAGGCCAGACTTATACAAAAAAGGTATAACACATGAGAAATAAATACATTGAAAGCTTTGAACAAGCACAAGTAGAAAACAGAAATATTCCAGCATTCAGAGCAGGTGATACAGTAAGAGTAGCCGTTAGAATTAAAGAAGGTGAAAAGACAAGAGTTCAGAACTATGAAGGTCTTTGTATCGCAATCAGAGGTCAAGGAACAGGTAGAACATTTATGGTGAGAAAAATGGGTGCTAACTCTGTTGGTGTTGAAAGAATCTTCCCACTTTACTCAGACTCTATCGAGAGTATCGAAGTACTTAGAAGAGGTAGAATTAGAAGAGCTAAATTATTCTATCTTAGAGAGCTTAAAGGTAAAGCAGCAAGAATCAAAGAACTCAGAAGAAAGTAATCTTTCTTTATGCTTCACAGCATTTTCGGCTAAATGGGCTTTGTTCCATTTGGTCACTTACTATTAGTAAGATCCCGCATTCCACAAAACCCATTTATCCAAAACTACTACAAATCAAAAAGAAATATTTACTTCCTTAGGTACAAAACTTTTTTAATTAATCGCTATAATATTTTAAAATTTATTTAGGGATACCTCCATCATGTTATCAACTTTCAAACACAAACTTATTTTACTTCTACAACTCCTGCTTGTTATCACTTATATTATCTTTGAAGAGTTGATTTGGGAGGGAATTGCAAAGCCTATCTATGAAGCTATTCATTCACTAAAAATCCTTCAGAAGATCGAACTGAAGTTAGAGACAGTAAACCCTTCTGCCATTCTTTTTATCTTTGTTGTTTTACTCTCTATTGTGGAGGCATTTGGTATTTATGCTGGGATGTTGTTTGTAAGCGGACAAATGATCTTAGGTCTGGTGCTGTATATCTCCAAGATACCTATAGCCGCATTTACTTTTTGGCTCTTTAGAGTGACAGAAGAGAAGCTTATGCAATTTGGATGGTTTAAATGGACGTATGACTGGATCATGAAAGCGATTGACTGGATTAAGTCTAGTGAGATACATCAGAAAACCATAGCATATTTAGTGCAGATGAAGATGTACATAAAAGCTTTAAAAGAAAAGTACTTTGCAGGTAAAAGTCCGTTTATAGAGAAAATGAAACAGCTTTATAAGAGACTCAAAGCGTTATTAAGAAAATAGATCGAAGATGAAAAAACGACTTCTCTTATGGGGGCTACCCTTATTTATTGTTATCATCATTGTACTCATGGGTATTGAGGAGAGTCGTACCTTTATGATAGCGTTATTTTTGAGAATCGTACTGTTTGTAAAGAAAAATTTTGTTGCGTTGCTGGCTGCATTTTTTCTTGTGAAGGGAAAGTTTATTCTAAAACTTTTTCTGAAAAAGATAGCTATACTTTCAGCCACCGGATTAGGGAAACGCTATGTGGTAGAAAAAGTGATCATGGGCAATGTCAAAACACATTTTTTAGATCATCTTTCTGATGATATCAAAAGGTTGGTCAGACATGCAAAAAAGAATTTTAAGAACTTTTCTTTAGTGAAAAAAATGATGACTGTTTTTGTTTTTCTCGGCTCATTGGGTTTCATTGGTAAGTTCATGGGTGGGATGCTAGCTGTGAAAGTTTTTGTTGCAAAGGTATGGAGTTTTTTACTGGCGATATTTCTTAAAGTAGGTACAGCAGTTACTTATTTCTTTACAGATTATTTATGGGGAAGTTGGCTTGCCCCTCTTGTTGAAGTAGTCATCTTTACATGGTTGCTCTCATGGATGGAAAAAGTACCGTTTCTGGCCAGGGGATTACGTAAAATATATGCTTTTTTTGTATTTTGGTTTGGCTGGGTGGAGTATTATGTGGAAAAGATATTTCATATTCCTCTCAAAGGATTTTTAAAGTGGCTGGTGAAAAAGATACAAAATAGTATTTATCATTTTATAGGAGTTGAAGGGGTATCAGCATGGCAAAGATTAAAACAAAGAAGAACGCTCAATCCAAGTACTTACACACAGCTCTTAGAGAAACGCAACAAAAGAATGCAAGGGAAAAAAGAGGGTACATATATTTCTCATCATGAAGTGTTATTAGCAAAGAGAAAGCATCAAGAGTAAAACTATTTGTGGCCTTTGTCCCCGCTTCGTGTTACAAGCGTATTCATCTTTGGACCGCCTATATGGTAGGCTTCCCCAAATCCGAAGGTTGCTTCACCGTAAATGGGCTTGAGCGCATAAAGGTTAAAGTCTTTCATGCCCATAAGCATCGTGACCATATTGGCATCAAATTTATGTTGGAAATGTTTCATAATAGCGTTAAATCTCTCTTCATCTCTAGAGATAGAAGTGACATCGCATTGCAGTGAGATGCGTTTTCTTGCAAAGATATTTTCACTCTTGCTTTCATCTTCTATAAAAAGTGCAGAAGCCTGTGGTGTAGCTTGTAGGTTTTTTGCATGTGTGGCAATGCTGGAGATGAAGATATAGACGTGTTCCCCATCATAGTAAAAAGGTGCATAAGAGGAAAAAGGATAGCCATTACTGCCTTGTGTTCCTAGAACAACACTCTGATATCCAGCCAATAGTTCTGTAAGTGTTTTCATACTGCTGTTAGTAATCTTTACTTTTCATCGCTTGCTGTGCTTCACGTTTGAGTGTTTTTTCTTTCATGTCGGCACGTTTGTCATGAAGTTTTTTACCTTTGGCGATCGCGATGCTTACTTTGGCGATGTTACGTTCATTGAAATAGATCATAAGTGGTACGATGGTCAGGCCGTCTTTATGTACTTTGACATAGAGTTTTTCCAGCTGTTTTTTATGTAAAAGCAGTTTTCGTGGTGCACGTGTATCTGGAGTAAAATATTTGCTTGCTGTTTCAAGGTGAGCAATATGGGCATTCATAAGATGCAGTTCACCTTGGATGAATCGGCAAAAAGCATCTGCAAGGTTGGCTCGTTTGGCACGTAGAGCTTTGACTTCAGCACCTGAGAGTACAATACCCGCTTCAAACTTCTCAAGTATCTCATAGTCGTGTCGGGCTTTTTTGTTTTGTGCTATGATGTTGATAGCCAAATCGTTCCTTTAGTCTATATTTTCCAGAATTATATCATATAATTCACTATGAATAATGTAGAAACAAACCCCTTGGAAATACTCTATCAAGATGAATATTTGGTTGCGATCAATAAACCATCAGGTTTGCTTGTACACAAGTCTCCCATAGACAAACATGAAACACAGTTTGCATTACAAATGGTACGTGATCAGATAGGGCAGTATGTCTATCCCATACACCGTTTGGATAAACCGACTTCAGGGGTATTGCTTTTTGCATTGGATGCGCAAATGGCTCAGACGATGTCTCTTCTCTTTCGTTCATCACAGGTATATAAAGAGTACATTGCTGTCGTACGCGGGTTTACCGAAGATGAGTCACTGATAGACTATCCGCTTAAACAGATGTTAGATACCAAAGAGCAAAAGAAAAAAGGTATTACCAAAGAAGTACAAGAGGCACAAACGGCATATAAACGTATGGCTACAGTGGAGTTGCCTTTTCCCGTAAGCCGTTACCCTGTTGCACGCTACTCCTTGGTAAAACTTTTTCCGAAAACAGGAAGAAAACATCAGCTCAGACGACATATGAAACACATCTTTCATCCTATTGTAGGGGATACAAAACATGGGAGAGGTGAACATAATACACTTTTCCGTGAAAAGTATGCATGTCACAGGCTTCTGTTGCATGCAAACAGGATCTCATTTAACCATCCTGTACATAAAGAAAAATTAGTCATAGATGCCATATTCGATGATACCTGGCAGAGATTATTTAAAGGATTCGGATGGGAGAAGGTCGTTTATTAAAGCAGTTGTACGCACTTACTATCCCATTAAAACATCACTACTCTATGAGGTATACTGTATCTTCTTCTATGGTATAATGATAGGAATATTTAATATGTGGAGCATAGAATGATTTTACCAAGAAGATGGTATTACAGTGTACTATTTTTGTTTTTGTTTTGTACTGCATCTTTTATTGAAGCAAAAGAAGATACAGCAGTCTCACTAGAACAAAAAAACACGTATGTCAATCTAAATACCGAAAAACCAGATTCTAAGATAGTTATAGGTGCACTAGAGTATGTTCGACTTGTACCTCCTAATGTGGTACTTAAAGCGCGAATTGACACAGGTGCAAAAACAACATCTATCGATGCACGGGACGTCACTCCTTTTGAACGTGATGGAAAACAGTGGGTGCGGTTTGTCTGTGTGTCCGGGGAAAAAGAGTATACGATCGAGAGAAAAGTGGTCAAAACAGTGCAGATCAAGCGTCATGGAGCAGAGTCACAAGATCGTTATGTTGTAAAGATGCGTATCATACTTGGTAATGTATCTCAGCTTATCTCTGTGAACTTGAGTGATAGAGATGACTATAAATACCCTGTACTTATAGGACGTAATTTCTTACGCGATTTTTTTATGGTTGATGTTGCAAAAAAATATCAATTTAAACCTATGTCTTTACCTAAATAACAAGGAAACTCATGTCTAGAAGATTTCAAGTATTACTTATTGCCCTGAGTTTGGCTTTTACAGGATTTTTTATTGTTTGGTATAAAGTCGGAGTACTAGGTATACCCTTCTTACCGCATGAAAAACGTTCAGTCTATAAAATTGGAGCAGAGATCTCTTTTGAAGGTAAGAATAAACCTGTTCTGGTATCCATGGCTTTACCAGAGCCTCAAGAAGGAATTCAAATACTTTCTGAAGATGTTGCATCATCAGGTTTTGGTTATGCTGAAGCACAAACAGAAACAGGTAAAAGAGCAGAATGGAGTAAGCGAAATGTTTCAGGGCCTCAAATACTTTACTATTCCATTGAAGTCTTTATGGAACCAGGAGATTATAAACCCAAATTACCTCTTGTGTCTTATGAACAGAAGACTGAAACACTGAGTGATCTTCCTGATACATTAAGAGATACAGCAAAAATTCTTCTGGATGATGTACGGTCCAGATCAGCAGATACACACTCATTTGCAGCACAATTGATTCATGATTTCAATGCAAAAGAACCTTCCCAGGCAGTAAAAATACTGCTTGCACAAGGCGGAGAATCCAAATTTGAAATAATCTCCCGCCTTTTACGATATAGAAAAATATTGGTACGAAAAATCCATGGACTCTATTTGGAGAGTGAACGACGCAATATTGCATTGACGCCTATGCTTGAAGTATATGATGGAAAGAAATGGCAACTTTATGATTTAAAAAAAGGAAAAGTTACAAGGGATAAAAACTTTTTTATCTGGCAACATGGCGGTGATTCAGTGATTGAAGTCACTGGGGCAACAAAATCCCATATACGCTTTTCACTCAATGAACGCCAAGTCCCGGTTGAATACCTTCTTGATAAACAAGAACTTCTAAAAAAAGCTGCGGTACTGGACTTTTCACTCTTCTCATTGCCTGTTTCAGAACAAAATGCATACAGGCATATACTATTGGTGCCTTTTGGCGCATTGGTGGTGGTATTACTAAGGATACTAGGAGGATTGAGAACATCAGGAACTTTCATGCCGGTTTTGATAGCTTTGGCTTTTATGGAAACAACATTATCTGCCGGACTGATCATGTTTATTTTGATCGTAGGAACTGGATTGGTTATTCGTTCTTATTTAAGCAGTCTAAACCTGTTACTGGTGGCAAGGATCTCAGCTGTGATGATCGTGGTTATTATGATCATGTCATTCATGAGTATTTTAAGTTTTAAACTAGGGATCAAAGAAGTACTCACGGTGACATTTTTCCCTATGATCATCTTGGCCTGGACGATAGAAAGAATGTCTATACTCTGGGAAGAGGAAGGTGCTAAAGAGGTTTTTATTCAAGGTGGTGGCTCTTTGATAGTAGCAATATTCGCTTATTTTGCAATGACCGATCCTTTTGTTTCGCATATTGCTTTTAATTTTCCAGAGTTACTTCTGGTAGTACTAGCATTGATCATTATGTTGGGACGCTATAGTGGTTACCGTATAAGCGAACTCATCCGCTTTAGATCCATGGTGGACTGATATATGTTTGCTAATCCTTTTAAGCTTAAAAAGCTGGGCATATTGGGGATGAATAAACGCAACATCCATTATATAGGAGCACAAAATGATCGTAAGTACTACCCCTTAGTAGACAACAAGCTCAAGACCAAGGTGGTTGCCCAAAATGCAGGTATATCTGTGCCTAAATTACTTGTAACTATCGAACGCCAGTCACAACTGCGTAACTTAAAAGATATGTTAACCGGTCTTGATAAATTTGCACTCAAACCTGCGCAAGGAAGTGGGGGAAAAGGTATTTTGGTGATCATAAAACGTGAAGGTGACGAATTTATTAAAGCAAATGGGCAGAGACTTGAACTTAGAGATATTCAGCGTGATATCTCAAATATTCTTAGCGGTCTCTATTCACTTGGAGGAAAACCTGATGTTGCTATGATAGAAACATTGGTAGAATTTGACCCTATTTTTGAACGTTACAGTTACGAAGGTGTTCCCGATATCAGAGTCATAGTCTATAAAGGTTACCCAGCTATGGCTATGTTACGCTGTTCAACCAAAGAAAGTGATGGCAAAGCTAATCTACATCAAGGTGCAGTGGGTGTTGGTATTGATATGGAATCAGGAAAGTCACTTTTTTCTGTACAGCATGGTATGCCCGTAACACATCATCCCGATACAAAGTATGATTTTTCAGAGCTTGAAATACCGCATTGGGAGAAGATACTCACCCTGGCAGCATCATGCTATGAAGTCACCCATTTGGGATATTTGGGTGTGGATATCGTACTAGACAAAAACTTAGGACCTTTGATCCTGGAGCTCAATGCCCGTCCCGGACTGGCAATACAAATTGCCAATAGAACAGGTGCAGTAAAACGCTATGATGTGATTGATAATCAACCAGCAAATTTAGATGTGACGCAGAGAGTAAAATTCTCTATGAGCCATTTTGGTACGTCATGATAAAAGAAATTCAAAGGATGGAGATAAGTGATGAGTGATGAACATAAAAACAATCCTTTGCACGGCATTAAACTCAAACAGATACTCGAAGAGTTGCAAGAAGAGTACGGTTGGGAACTGTTGGGACAGTTTGTAAACATACGATGTTTTAATTATGATCCCAGTACCAATTCATGTTTAAAATTCTTAAGAAAAACACCTTGGGCAAGAGATAAAGTTGAAGCGTTGTATCTGCTTATGCTAAAGAAGAAAGAAAAAGAGTGATAGTGGCTTCTTTGCAAAAATCGTGTGTAAGATCAATACGCTTTTAACGCATTATTGATCTGTATATAGGCCATCACAGGTGTCGTTTCAAAATAGGGTATATCGTATTTTCGTGCGAACTCTTTTGTCATCTTCTGTACTTTAAGGAGATTAAACCGTGGTGCTTTGGGAAAGAGATGGTGCTCTATCTGTGTATTGAGTCCGCCATAGAACCAGTGTATTAAAAAACCGCCTTTTAAAGAACGGCTTCCCCTCATCTGCAGTTCCATCCAAGAAACATTTTTGGCTTCCTCTTCATTCAATGTCTCACAGCCCAAGTGGTTGGTAATGAAACCAAAAGCAAGCCATGGAGAGAGCACAAAATTGAGTGTAAGTGCTACTATAAATGTATCAAGTGCACCTATCTGGTAGAGTAATGTTCCCCAAATGAGCGGCCAGTGAAGCAGCATAAGGGCAAACTCACCCCAGAGTTTTCGGGTGATCACAAATTTGTATGATTGCGCAATAAATGCAGGAAACATAAAAAACATCGCGCCCCAAAAGATGAGATGTTTATATTTTTTGATAAAAGGTTTGTTCCCTTTGTTTGGTGTAAATGCACCATCAAGCGCACGGATATCTGCATCTTTTTCTACGATGTTACAGTATGTATGATGGTTGACATTGTGTTTATAGTCCCACCATGAAGAGGAGTTGCTTAGTATGAGTGCTGAAAAAGGATAGCTGAGCTTTTTGGAAAGGGATTTATTTTTGAAATACTGCGTGTGCAAGATATCATGAGAAACAAATACGGCACGCGTGAAAAGCAAAGTGAGAAAGAGTCCTAAAAGTATGGGATGCCAAAATACTGCAGTTGCAAGTGCAGCTGTCATAGAGACAAGAATAGCGAGCATTTCTATGCTACCGCGAACAGGTACACGCTCAAGCAGACCGGCATTACGTACTTGTTCTTTGAGTTCATCGAAATTATAAGGATATTGGGGGAGTTTAGACACGATTATTTCTTTTTATTTAATTTGCGTATTATAACCAGTATAGGTTAATGGATTATGTCTTGGAGAAGATAGGTACAACATACAATGACGATGTATCACTTTAAGCCAGACGAAAAAATGTACTTCCACTACCTGAAAAGAACCATCCTTCTTTAGCCTCTTTTTTTAACTCAGGATACGCGATGAGTGCAGCCTTATAAAGATCATTCAGGATGATTGGATCTGCAATACTTTCGAGTAAAGTTTTTGAATCAAGTTTGTCCCATCCTATGAAAGAACTGAGGGTAATATCATCCAGAAGATGTTCTTTAAATGTTTTGTAGACCAGAGCAGTGTCACACCCTATCTCTGGGGTATAAAGTTCTAAAGATAGAGGTTCCTCCTCAAAAGGTTCAACGATCTCCCCAAAGCCGCTGACGTTTGCCGAGGCGTAATTGTAGATGAAAAAAGGGAGGTCCGCACCTATGGTACTTCCGAGTTTGGCAAGTTCTTCAGTACTGATGAGAAGGTTGCATACCTCTTTGACCAAACGCATGAAGGCTGCGGCATCAGAACTTCCTCCGCCTAAACCTGCCTGACTTGGAATACGTTTGGTGACGACGACTTTATGTTTATAAAAGAAGTTGAGTATATCTAAGTCACCGGTATAGTCGTTAAGTGCTTTGTAGGCTTTGAAAATGGTGTTTGATTCAAGAGGTACATTCTCACACCCTTCTATGGTAAACGTATCACATTCACAGGGTTCAAAGACAATAGTGTCATAGAGGTCTTCCACACACATAAAACGCGAGAGCAGGGTATGATAGCCATTTTCATGTCCAGTAATTTTTAAAAAAATATTGACTTTGGCATGGGCTCTGATACTGTATCCTGAATCCGTTTTTTCTATAGTTGATGGTCTTCTATGTGTAGTAGAGGTATTGTCATTTCCGTTATTCATCCCTGCGGGAAGAGTATCGATATCCCAGTATCCACCTTCATCACCACCTTCAAAACCACCCATTAACAAAACCCTTTTTATAAAAATTGGATGCGTATTATACTATAAAAAAGATTGGTAGTAAAACCTCACTGCAGAGTCGTAGTTTTGATCTTCATAGAGCTTGACTGGCTGGATCAGCATGCTTCAAATTTTGGGATACGGTTAAATCTGTATTTGACCTCTTCACCCATGATTTCGATAATAGAAAAAAAGTTTGAAGTCTCGATGAGATAGACTCCATCGTCTTTTGTTTCAAAATACTCTACAGAGAGTTTTTTACCCAGTTCCATATACGCTTCTTCACCCGTATAGACATTGGAAGGAATCGCTAAATGCGTAAAGGGGTTCAGTGCTTTTTCATCATCAAAGTAGAATTGTCCTTCATGGATACGATGCAGGCTTGAGAGTGTACCGTCTACCCCAAGTTTATCTGCAACAAGGGCACCAAGACTGCGTATATAGGTACCTTCACTCACTGTAGCCTCGAAGTGTACAAAAGGATGGTTATAGTTGATCAGTTTGATGTCGTAAATCGTGGATGTGATGGTCTTCAATGCGACTTCTTGACCCTCACGTGCAAGTTCATACGCACGTTTACCATTGATCTTTTTGGCACAAAATTTTGGCGGATAATAGGTAAGTTCACCTTTGAGGGAGAGCAATACTTCTTCTACCTGCTTTTCTGTAAAGTGAGGTACCTCTTTAATGCTATCTATCTTCTCTATATCAAGACTTGGAGAGTTTGCCCCTAGCCATAGTGTAGCTTTATAGCTTTTAGGCGTTTTATTGAGGTATTGGAAGAGTTTGGTGTATTGTCCTGTAGCCACAATGAGGCATCCTGTCGCAAAGGGGTCAAGCGTACCAGAAAAGCCCACTTTCTTCGTCCCGTATTTATGTTTGACATACCCCATATATCCATTGGAAGAACGGAAGATAGGTTTATTGACTACAAAAAGACGGTTCATGTAACCTTCCCATTAAATAATGTCACGGCGAACGCCCTTGAAAGCGAAGCGATTCGAGAGCCGTGGCGATTTTTGCCTACTTTTGTAAAAAAGTAGATAGAAAAATTTAAAATAGTAGTCAGTTTTGGTTGTATCATAGAGTCAAACATTTTATATGGATTGCACAAATGAACTGAGTATCTCTTTCTTGTTCCCGCCAAAGTTGATAAGCAGTTTATACTCTTTACCGGATTTATTGGCAGCCTGTACACGTCCGATCCCAAAGATCTTATGTTTAACGAGGTCCCCTTTTTTGAAAGCGGAACTTTTAGTGATCTTGAGGCTTGTATCTTGAATGAGTCCTGCTTCACCCAGGAAACGGCTCTTGTCAATCATTTTACGTCGGCCTTTGTAAAAACGACTGTCGACATAACACAAAGTCAGATCTGATTTTGCTCTTGTGATCGCGACATAGCCCAGACGACGTTCTTCTTCCATGTTGGAACCTTCACCCAGAAGAGGGAAGAACTCTTCTTCCAATCCTATGACAAAAAGGTGTTCAAATTCCAGTCCCTTGGCCGCATGGATACTCATGATGGTAATGGTATCTTCTTCAACCTGGTCCTGGTCACTCTGCAGTGAAATGTCATTGAGGAACTCATCCAGTGTAAGGTCAGGGTTTTTGATCACAGCATCCCTGAAGTACCCGTAAAACTCATCAATATTCAAGATACGGTCAAAACCGTCAACCATACCGGCATAATGATCTTTGAGCTTGATACGCTCTTCAAAGAGTGTAATGAAGTTATCCAGTTCATTTTCCAAGGCTTCTTGTAAAAACGTGATGTCTTCGACAAGTTTACCTAAAGCAGTGGCTACTTTTTTACTGATGACAGAAGGAAGTTCACCTTGAACCGATTTATCTATATATTCATATATTGACATTTTATGATCAAATGCAGCTTTTTGAAGCTTCTCTATAGAAGCTTTACCGATACCTCTTTTAGGTTTGTTGATAATACGTATAAGAGAGAAGTCATCATGTGGATTGGAAAGCACTCTTAAGTAAGAGATGAGGTCTTTGATCTCTGCACGTTCATAAAAGCGCATACCTCCAATCAGTTTGAAGCCTAAACCAGCTTTTGTAAAACCCTCTTCAAGTGAACGTGACAACGCATTGATACGGTAAAGTACGGCTATCTCGTCTGGGTCTGCACCTTCATCAAGCAGTTTTTGGATCTCATGTGCAATGGCCTTGGCTTCCATTGATTCGTCGAGTGAATGGAGAAGCTTGACCTCTGGACCGGACCCTTTATGCGAAGTGAGTTTTTTACCCAAACGTGTGGAGTTGTGTTCTATAAGCGTATTGGCAGCTTTGAGTATGGGTTCCGTAGAACGGTAATTTGTTTCAAGTTTTACGGTTTTGCACGTCTCAAAGTTATTTGAAAATTCTAAGATATTACGAATGTTTGCACCTCTCCATCCGTAAATACTCTGATCATCATCACCTACCACACAGAGATTGTTATGTTCAGAGGAGAGCAGTTCAAGGAGCTGGAACTGCAGTTCATTGGTATCTTGGTACTCATCTACCATGATGTACTGGTATCGCTGGCTTGTCTCTTTTCTGAGTTCATCATTCTCACTGAGTATCTTGTGGGTGAGCATGAGAAGGTCATCAAAATCTACAAGGTTGTTCTCTTCGATGTTCGCTTGATATTTGACATAAATATTGGCGATTTTTTTGTAGTCAGGAAGTTCAGCTTTTTCCAACACAAGCTCAGGGGAGAGAAGTGAGTTTTTATATTTTGAGATCTCAGAAGCGATAAATGAGATGTTGAGGTCGACTTTTAACTCTTTGGCTATGGAACGTAAAAGACGTTTTTTATCATCACTGTCTATGATCACAAAGGCATTGCTTCTACCCAGTTTTTCAATATGAAATTTTAAAAAGAGCAAGCCAAATTTGTGAAAGGTACATAAAAGTGGAGGATAAGAGACTTTTTCGGGCATCAGTTTAAGGGCACGCTCACGCATTTCCGCAGCAGCTTTATTGGTAAAAGTAAGTGTTAAAGTGTTTGCCGGGTCAATCCCTACTTCACCCACAAGGTAAGCAAGTCTGGTCGTCAGTGTTTTTGTCTTTCCACTGCCTGCTCCTGCAAGGATAAGCATCGCACCGTCGATATGTTCAACGGCCTCACGCTGTGATGGGTTTAATGCATTTAAAATTGTTTCCATGAAAGTTATTGTGCTCCTATATAGTATTAATTATACCTTTAAATTGATTAGAAGTGCCATAAAGTAAAAAATTGGAATTTTAATAACACGTTAAATAAAATCATTCTAATAAGAACAACTTATGTTTAATTAAGTATAATTAGATATAATAACTTTCTTAATTTATTTATGTATATATTTAAGAATTAATTTAGAGTTAAGGACATTATTCAATGTTAAAAGATTTTGTAAAATTAGAAACATTTTTAACTGTAGCGCGTGAGAGAAGTTTTTCTAAAGCTTCTGCAAAGTTAGGAATTTCACAACCGGCTGTTACACAGCAGATCAAGTTTATTGAAAAATATCTTGGGTGTAAGGTGATCGAACGTAAAAAGAATGGTATTAAACTCACGAATGAAGGTGAAGAGCTTTATAAGATAGCCACAAGACTTGAAAAAGAGATACTCTCTTCAGAACAGGATATACTTAAGATCATCAATAAAGAGATCACATTTAAATTAGGTGCTTCTTATACTATAGGGGCATATATTATTCCTGGTCAATGTCTTAATACGATCGCTGAAGCGATCAACAACAGTGTAAATTTGGATATTGATCGAAGTGATACCATTATAGAAAAACTGAAAGACAGAAAGTTAGATGTGGGTCTGATCGAATCACCTCTTTTTGATAATGATCTTATTTACAGAGAGTGGTTGGAAGATGAACTTGTCGTAGTGAGTAATGTGCCTATAAATAAAACACTCAAAACAGAAGAGCTTTATGACTTTGATTGGATCTGTCGTGATGAGGGTTCACATACAAGACGTGTTGTTTCTGAAGTATTTGATGAATTGGGTGTTTCATGTAAAAGTTTTAATGTACTAAGCGAAGTAAATAACAGTGCTACTGTACTTCAAACGATCAAGAAAAGTGAAAAAAATCCAGAAAAACCGGTCGTATCTATCATTTCGAAATATGCTATTATGGACGAAGTGGCTAATGGAGAGCTTTTTGAAGCAAGACTTAGAGGTTACACGATGAATCGTAAATTCTTTATTGTCTATTCTAAAGAAAATAAACATAATGCGTATGTCGACAATGTCGTTAATTACATCTTAGCAGGTCGCTGCTAAGATCCAATCTATTTTTTATTCTTGAGAAGTTTTTTATTCTCAGGATTCTTTAAAAGTGCTTCCATTGAAGATTTTTTGGATGCACTTTCTTCTTTTTTCTTTTCACTCTCTATCACCGGATCCGCAAGATTGATGACGATAGGATTATCCCCTACAAAGAGCTGTTTTATTCCAAGTAGAGGTAAGGATACCGTTGAACCGAAATTCTCACTTCCAAACCCTGCTTCAAAAGAGAAATACTCTTCATTGAGTTGCGCACTTTCAAAGGTAAAACCACTCAATATAAAAAGCACAGTATCATCAAAAGAGTCTTTGATATCCGCAGGAAGTTCGGGTGTAAATGTGACATATTTCATCTCACATGCCAATGCAAATTCCTGATCTTTGTTCAATAGAAATTTAATGGTTTCAAAGATATGTGACTGGATGAGAGTACGATATTCAGGCGTTTGTAAAAGGTTAATGGTCATTATGTACCCTTTATGGTATTTGGTATGGTTCGATATTTAGAATTTTAAATCCTATCATAGCATTCATTAAAGCTACTTGTGAGTAGTCTCGGAGGTCTTCTTTCTTGATCTCTTTTGTTTTGAGAAATCCCTCATCGATCAATTTGGCTCTCATCGTGCCTTCAAGCAGAGGGTTTACGGGGGTAACCCACTGTTCCCCATCAAAAAAAGCAATATTGGATATGGTGGTGTCGGTCAGATAGCCTTTTTTTTCTATGATGACCTCATCGACATCTTTGTTGGATTCAAGCAAAGCATTTAATGCATCTCTATTAGCATATTTTAAACTGTATTCAATGTCTGAGGAGACGATTTTTACCTTTTGAATCTCTTTTGGTGTGTAGGGTATATACTCTATAGAGTGTAAGACTTTTCCGTAAAGGATACGACAACGATATAAGCCCTTTTTGGGGGCATCTATAAAGGAAGAGAGATCGAGTGTATCATGACAGTCAAAGAGTATTTGACGGCTCTTGTTACACCGATGCTGATGGTAGCCAATGTTATGTACTGTTCCATCTTCTATCTTGATCGTTTCAAGTAAAAGAGGTGCTGCTGAGCGTTCTTGTGACATTAAGTGTCAAAGAGTTCCGTAGAGAGATAACGTTCAGCCGTATCACAGAGTATCGTGACGATGGTTTTACCTTTATTTTCCGGTCTGCTTGCTATGACATGGGCTGCATGCAGGTTTGCTCCTGCTGAAATACCCACAAGTAAGCCTTCTTCTCTGGCAATTTTTTGTGCCATGGAAAAAGCGGCTTCATTGCTCACTGCAACGATGTCATCATAAATTTCTGTATTGAGTATCTCAGGGACAAACCCTGCACCGATACCTTGAATTTTATGCGGTCCCGCCTGTCCCCCTTCCAGTACAGGAGAATCTGAAGGTTCAACGGCGATGACCTGAAGTGAAGGTATCTTTGTTTTGAGTATCTCTCCAGCACCGGTCAGTGTCCCCCCTGTACCTACAGCAGCTATAAAGATATCTAGGTTTTCTGCTGTGTCATCCAGGATTTCAAATGCAGTTGTTTTTCGGTGAATATCTGGATTGTTTGGATTGTTAAATTGTTGAAGTACTTTTGCATTGTCTAATTCTTTTTCCAATGCAGATGCTTTAGAGATAGCCCCACCCATACCTTCTGAAGCTGGGGTAAGAACAAGCTCTGCACCTAAGTGCATAAGAATTTTACGACGTTCTATACTCATAGACTCAGGCATGGTCAAAATAAGTTTAAGGCCTTTTGATGCACAAATGGCTGCAAGACCGATGCCTGTGTTTCCGCTTGTCGGCTCAATGATGGTAGTGTTCTGATCAATGTCACCTGACTTTAGTGCTTCATTGATCATGTTAAATGCGATTCTGTCTTTTACCGAAGAGGTAGGATTCATAAATTCACATTTACCTAAGATAGTTGTACCTGTCTCTTCTGAAAGTGTATTGATCTTGACTAAAGGCGTATTCCCTATCAGTTCTTCAATATTGTTTGCAATCATTTACCATCCTTGTTCATTTGTCTTATGTTAGCAGGTTATTTTTGAGTACGTGCTTTAAAGTCATCATTTTTATCATCATTGTAGTTAATATTCAAACGCTATGAATCACTTATGTATCTCTTACATCTTTGATACTGTAAGCCAATGTTTCATCTGCATACATAGGGACTACACCATTGTAATCTGAAGGTACGGTAAATGCTTTTTTCTCAAGGATAATGGTTTTACTCACAGGTGTGACGCCGTAGATCTTTTGGGCATTACCTGAAACAAAAGCCTGGAGATTTTCCAGTGGTGCATTTTCATTTTCAAAAAGTTCAGCCAAGACCTGCAGGGCGATAGGTGCAGTAAAAACACCTGCTGCACATCCACAAGACTCTTTGGCATGTTTTGGATGCGGAGCAGAATCTGAACCGAACATCACTTTAGGGTGTGCTTCCAGGGCGACTTTGAGAAGAGCACTTCTGTCTTCTGGACGTTTGGCTATAGGTTTACAGAAGAGGTGCGGTTTAAGCATGCCTCCGGCTACATCGTCAAGGGTGATGATCAGATGATGCAGGGTAATGGTTGCATAAAGGTTTTCAAATTTATCTAACGCTTCGACACTCTCTTTGGTGGTTATATGTTCCATAATGATCTTGAGTTTCGGAAAGGCAGTGGCCAGTTTTTCATAGATACTGACAAATTCCGCTTCTCTGTCCATCACAAAACCATTGGTCTCCCCATGGACACACAGCGGTATATTCAATTCACTCATTGCTTCGAGTGCAGGACGCAACTCTTCTACATCAAAACCGCTTACTCCACCTTCGGAGTTCGTGGTGATACCCGCAGGATAGAGTTTGATCGCTGTGATCTCATCTTTGACTGATGCTAAAAATGCTTTGTCATACGAGGGTTTGAAAAAAAGTGTCATATAGGGTGTGAATTTTTCATCACCTATGTTTGCCATGATACGCTGTTTGTAGGCGATCACTTCTTCTTTGGTGCTCACCGGGGGCACAAGATTGGGCATAATAATAGCACCTGAAAAAGTATGGGCACTCGTTTGAGCGATTTTCTCCAACATCTCTCCATCTCTGAGATGTAAGTGCATATCAAGCGGTGCGGTTAATTGCATCAAAGTCCTTTATTACATAATAGTTTGTATTGTCCTGGTCCATACTTTTGGGTACTAACCAATAGATTATATTAATTTTGCCACAAAATGCATTAAGTTTGAGTAAAGCAGTAGGCTTTGGAGGTTTGAAGTGAACCAAAGGGTAGTCTATTCCCCCTTTAAACAATTGATTGCACCGTAAAATACGCAAAGAGCTTGCGGTGAATGCTTTATGCGGTAGATTAAACTCAAACTGCCATTTGGCATATTCTGAACAAGAAGGATAGTAACGGCAGCTTGCAGGTAACATTTTTGAGATGTATTGATAGCCTTTGATAGGTGCTAAAAAGAAGTTTTTCATGGCGTATTATAGCTCAAAAAGGCGTATAGAGTCAATTTTTGATTTTCGTGATATAATCCCTGATATGAATAACATACAACACAAGTTTTTAGTATCTGCAGACATACGCCGCTGGCTTAAAAAATATAGGCCAAAGATCCATAAAACAGAACAGTTCTATACGGTTTCAAATGTGAAAGAGACGTGTTCTTACCATAAACATTTTCCAGATACCTATACAAAAACAATGATAGATGATCATGCAAATAAAGAGGTCGTATCTGTCAGTAAAGAGGCGTATGCATCCCAGCGTAAAAACCATTTGGGCAGAATTATCGTTAAAACATCGTACACGGTTATGACAGACGGGAGTACTTTTGTGGTTGAAAAGTACTTAAAAAAACTTGAAGGACTCTATATAGTGATCGCACATTTTCAAGATGAAAAAGCATTTAGAAACTCAGAAACGATCCGGGAAATACAACCTTTTGTGCTTAAAGAGATCAACCAGGATGATAAATATAGTGATCATTCCCTTGCACTGTATGTGAAACCTATGGAGTACAATGTACAAAAGTTTTTCGAAAAACTAGATGCTTTTGAGTCCCCCAATCTCTTTTTCTGGCAAGTGCCGCAACGTGTTTATGTACGTGACGGTGTCTCTTTAGTACTTTACCGGAATATTCGTCTGATAAACTACTATAAAATGAATTTCCAGAAGAAACATTTTAGTGCAACACTGCATCGTTTACGTGTACTTTTACGTCGTACCGCTACTTTACTGGAGATTTTTCCAGATCTGTATACTCCAAATGTACAGCATTTTTCTATTGAGTTGTTTCAACGTTATTATAAAGAGACAACGCTATTGCGGTATCTTTACTTTTTAGATGAATTGAGTGCCACACGTGAAAATGTTAAATTAACGCTCTACACTGAATTAAAAAGTCTCATCACCCAAGAAGAGGAAGCTGTTATACAAATGCTCTTGTCTCAACCTTTTAGACAAATGTTAAATATCGTTACAAGAGAGATAGGACTTCAGGAAAACCCAAAATATCTTTCTTTACAACAAGAGGTGCAAAAAGTGGTTCGAGAGCGTTTAGGAAGATTTGAAATGCTTTTAGCAAAAACAAAAGAGGGGTATGATGATGAAGTGCTTGAAGCGCTTTATGTCTTTATGGATTCTCTTCAAACTTTAATAGAAGATTTTTTCCATATCATCGGAGAAAAAGAGTCACGAATGCTCGTCGAAGAACTTAATCTTCTGTTTAAGCCTCTGCGTGAGTACAGAAACTGTAAAGAGCGTGCAGCTATACTTAATGACATTAAAGCGAAGTCAGAAACCAAAACATTAGATATAGATCCTCTTTTATGCGAACATGAAGAGGTTTTAAAAGATAGAATTGCGCATGCTTTGAAGCTGTTGAGATCTTCTAGGTTTTATGTGTAGCTGAAGATTACATATTTATGCCCCTAGGTGATCATCCTTATCCTTACCACCAATAGCGTGGATAATGTCGATTTGGATTGTTCGACATATTATTGACCACAAGTGCAATGATCAATAAAATGAAGGCACCTGTTGCAATCGGTGTCATTACGTACATATAGCCTAACTCATGTATTTGAGAACTCCCTATCACAGCGATTAGGGCCGTAGCACCTCCAGGAGGATGCAAAGTGCGTGTAAAGTGCATGAGCACGATAGATAAAGAGACAGCTAAGGCACTTAGGACTGAAATTTCCATTGGGACATATTTATATACCGTGATACCTATAAATGCCGAAACAATATGGCCGCCAATTAAATTACGGGGCTGTGACAACTCTGCTTGGGGAACACCGTATATTAATACTGCAGAAGCTCCAAACGAGCCAACGAGAAAAATAGTGTCTGATGCATTCACAAAAATATATTGATTGAGAACGGATATGAGGTAAATTCCAAGGAAAGCTCCTATCCCGGACCAGACAACATGTGACAAACGTGCTCTAGACGGCGGAGCTTCCAACCCCCGCATTCGATTGAAATAGCCATATAAATGCCGACGCATCACCGTCTCCTTTGAAGGGTATTATTTGCAGTTACAAGCCTATAAAAGTAATTATTAGGCTTGAATACTTTTTTTACGATGCGTAGTATAGCTCTTTTTCTCTGGCAATTAGAATATCAGCTAAGAAAAAATAGGCTTCTTTCCACGCATCAAGAATCTCATCTGTAGCAGCATCACCCAGCACCTCTTTGATAGCACCAAGAATGGCAGCACCGACCATTGGGTAGTGCTCAGGTTTGACATTGGTGCGGACATGGCTTTGCGCCATCTTCTCTACCGCTTTAGATAAAACGTCCAGGTTATCAATATTGGCAGCATATGCACCAACAGCCGAAGCAAGTTTTTTGTGTTGCTCGGGATCTGCATCCTTGAATAGCTCTTTGAGTTCCGGATGTTGGCTAAAAAGGATCTCATACATTTTTGTTGTGATCGCTTCTGCATGTTGAGAAACAACACCAGATGTAGCTTTGACCGTATTGATTGTTGATTGTGAAAGTGACATTTAATCTCCTGTTTTTTTAAGTGTTCGAAGTATAACCCAGAAAACGATTTAAAAAATTGATTTATATCAACTTCCAGGAAAACGAGACAAGATTTAAAACATTCATCTGGTTGCTGACACAAAATTTCTAACGGACTCGGAAAAACTATCCCACTCTTATCTAATTGACTTGAATTATTTTATTTCTTAACTCTTTGGTAAGTAAAATGTCTTTTACTCTTTCCTGCCATAACGCTTTGAAAAGATTTTTCTCTTGATCGGACGCTTTTCCTTGCAATACTTTTCCCATCAAAGGCTTTAATCTTTGATCTCCTGGAATAACTGAAGGGTCATAACTGAGTGATACGGAGATATCCTTGTCCGTTCTTTTTAAAGTGACTTCTCCCGCCATTTTTTGATCATAAGCCATTAAATTATTCCTTGAAAACTTCCCATGGATCCCTTTAAAGCCTTCTTCACCACTAGCGCCTACAATAAAGGAAATAATATTTCCTATGACACCGGTTGTTCCCTCTGTCTTTTCCCCTTTTATACCGACATGTATGTTCCCACGCTGCGGCAGTTCAGAACCGTAAAGAACGTTTAACCCAAGCATTGCCATAAGATAGGCTCCTGCAACAGTAGGACAAGAGTGGCCTGCTTGCTTCACACAATCTAAATAACCAATCTCAATTTTACCCTCTGCAAATGCTCCTAAAAAATCACTGAGCGGATCGTAAAGTAGAATTGAATCAACTTCATCAAAAAATAAGGGATATTTCATTTTCATCACCATCCTATTTAAAATATACTATTGGACCAGTATATATATTCTACTCAACTGGTATTGCAATTCGAGATACAAAAAGAGCTATTTATATTCCCAAAAAGGCAGTAAATACTCTATTTGTTCATCATCGAGTATCTCAAGTGTGTCAGCAATACATTGAATATGTACTTTTGTCACAGATGCTTTCAACTTGGCTATTTCATCTATCTTATGGTCCAGACTTTTTGGGGATGCATCATCCATGAACAAAGCCTCCATCATTTCGGATTCTAAAGTATCAATTTTTCGCTTTGCTTTTTGAACCTCTCCCATCGTATGCTCTCGAATCAAAAGAAGTTTCTTTTTTTGCTCGTCACTCAGTCCTAAAGCCTGTTTATCCCAATGTTTGATAAGCAGCTTTGTCATATGAGGCAATGCTTCTTTGTTGATCAAGAATGGAGAGTTTTGCAGTGCATTCATTTTGTCATTTCTTTGAATTTCATTGATCATAGCTACAAATTCTTCGGAGGGATAATGCTCGATCAGGTAATCTGAGATTTTAGACAGCTCTTCTTTCGAAACTGTACCTTTAAGTGAAGGCATCACGCCGTACTGTTGTACTTTGTTGGATTCACATACTGATTTTTCTGCTGCAGGGTTTAGCACATAATCAGCAATAAATGTTTTGATTTTCTCTTTATCATTCATCACCAGCTTCGTATGAAACATCACAGCCTCCATAGGGGGCGCTTTTAATGTAGGTATCATATCAGGTGTGGGTCTCTCAAGCATATGGCATGTGGCACATTTTGACTTTAATAGATCAACTTCGCTCGCGTGTAATGTACTGATCCCAATCATTGCTGCGGCTAAAACAGTTTTTTTTATCATTTTTTCTCCTTTTAATTTTTATACATTTGTTGTGAAATAAACATCGCTGTCATATTATCCATGGTGTGTATATGATTGATGATCCAATCAACGGACTGTCTGAGGTAAGCGATGATCGCATCAAGTTCACCATGTTGCTTCCAACGTATTGTAAAATGATTCAATTCATGCAGTACTCTGTCATGTTCTGCTTTATGCATCTGATAAGGAGGGAACGCATATAAGCGCATAAGACGCTCTTCATTGGCAAAGTGCTCTTTTACATGTTGAATATATGCTTCAAGCTTTGCTTCCAGTGTTGCATGTTTTGTTTTATCATTTTCATAGATAGTGGCAAGTGCATCTATCTCATTGAGCATACTGATCTCTTCTTCATGTGTATGCTGCATCTCATCTACAGCAACATGATGCACTTGATCGATCGTAAGTAGTGGCATGCAATATCCTTTTTTTATTGCATCTTAAATGAAAAAGAAAAAAAGTGTATTGATATTTGTCAAGAATTACAAATTAGGGTACTTTATATCCGGCTGCAGTTTGTACCAGTTTTTCTTCTTTCAGGAGTTTAGCTATATTACGAGAGAGTGTTTCGGGAGTCATGCTGAGTATGGAAGCTATCTCATATTGCTTGAGATCTAGAGCCAACTTAGGGTTTTTCTGGTAAAAATTTAATACTTTTTCTTTGGAAGTTGCAGCAAGGTTAAAATGTATATTTTGTTGGAGGAGATCGATTTTTGCAAGAAGTGATTGGATAATCTCATAAGAAAGTCCAGGATGACTGAGAAGAAAACTTTCAAAACCATCCAGTGAAATTTTAAGAAGTGACCCATCTGTTTGAAACCTGGCTGATGAGGGTAACGGGGTCTTTCTTAGGACAGCTGCCTCAGCCAGTAATGCATATCGGTTAAAGTATCCGATCACAACCTCATTTCCTTTACTGTCATGTTTATAGACACTCACTACGCCATCGATCAATATCATTACATTTTTACTCATCTCTCCCTGTGTAAAAACGATCGAATCTTTAGGATAATGAGATATATGTGCTTCTGTTGCAAGTTCACTGAGTTCTTGTTCATTTAATGAAGAAAACAGATTGATTTGTTCAAGGATATCTATAATATTCCGTTTTTCCATAATACACCTTACATCTATCTATGTTTGATAAAGAGACTTTGAGATCGTTCAGAGTTTTGTATGACCGATAGTTGAGTGAATTATAGCACAACTCCAGAGCTCTATCTATCTTCCTTCAAAACATTTTCAATTTTCATATACAACCATTTCAGTCAAGTGTTTTCATTAACAGAAATAAGACATATTGATCTATATCAATACACTTTTTACACTTCTATACTATAATAGATAAAAAAGGAGCCTCATATGGGAATCATTTATGCTGAACAGGTAGAGTATATGAGTGTCGATCAGATGCAGAAGACACATGAGGATGAAATTAAAATTATCAATGAGATCGATAAACTGGCTATAGGATACGAAAGAGGTACCATAGAAAAAGAAGAGCTCGAAAATAAACTGGATGAATATATCGAACATGTGAAAGCACACTTTGCCAATGAAGAGCGTTTGATGCAAAAGTATGACTTCCCGTCTTATGAGATGCATAAATTGGCACATGATATGTTTTTAATGGATCTTCAGTATGCAACAAGACAGTGGAAAGAGTTTGGAGATATCAATAAAATTATCAACTTTGTAGCGAAAACACCTGAGTGGATCGTCATGCACGTCAGGTCGGTAGATGCTCCAACAGCAGATTACCTTGCGAGAAAAATGGAAGATAATCATTCAGAGGATTGATAGCAAAGCATTTGGATCATATACAAATAGAATGCCTGCCACCCTAAGGTTTTCTACTGATCCACTTCTCCATTTTTCACTACATAAGACTCCGACATATTCACCGAGTGATAGATAGTCGTTCCATACTTCCTGCTGTAGTACTGTAACAGAAGTTTTTGCAGCGTAGGTTCGATAGAGGGGGTGAACCACCCGTTGTTACTTAGAACGATCATATTTTTTGGCTCGCCTTCGTAGAGCTTTTCACTGGTCGCTTCAAAGCAGATGGCATTTCTATAGGTTTTTTCGTCTATTTTATAGTCTATGACATTGGGACTGGCCACATAATCCACTGCACCATCGTAAAATACCTTATTGACCCATTCACTTAAAAAATCCGGCAGCGGATTGCTTTCTCCAAAAGGAACCAGAACGACTTTATTGGCTACAGAGATCTTGTTGCCTGTGAAAACATAGGTTGAGTTACGCGGCGTTTTCCCATCCCAGTATAGTCCTCCGGTGACGATAGAGATATCTTTGGCTTTTTCCTGCAGTTTGTCCAGAAGTTTTGAACGATTGAGAAAGATGGGAAAGACAGATTCGGGGAGTATGATAAGCGTTTTATTCTCTTTGATGGCTTGGTCTATCTGTTTGAAAAGGTTCTCAAATTGTGCAGGATGAAGTGTTTCATCCCATTTGTCCTGAACAGAAGTGTGGGTCGTTACAAGTTTGATTTTGTCATCTGCTCTTATTTTGTCATCTGCTTTCAAATGTGTGGGAAGATGGACCTGGTAAGCAAAGAGCATAAGTAACATATAGAGGAACTGTTGTTTCCAAATACTCAAAACAATGGCAGATAAAATGATGGCATACTGCCATTTTTCTATGCCGAGATAACTCTCTACGAACATTAGTTCAGGCTTGAGCCAATCAAAAGAGAAAGGATGGATATAGCTTAAGATGCAAAGACCTGAAGCCTTGATGAGTAAAGGAAGTAAAGTGTCAGAGATTTGCAGCAGTGATGTGATCTTTTGGCTGATCCATGCAACAAGCCAAAAGAGTACCCCGTAGCATAGCATGATGATAGCTATCTCTATAGGTACAGCCCAAACCATGCCATAATGTTTAAAGCTTAAGGCGATCCACCAAAACCAAAACAGTCCTATAAAAGCACCGGAAATGAACCACACTTTTTTCCCTTCCCGCAGAAGCAGATAGAGTGCTGTAATACCTAAGATGGTATTCAAAAGAGGATATGAAAATCCCCAATGATTAAGGTAGATAAAGCCCGAGCTTAAAAGTGCTATGAAAAAGCCTTTTGTTAGTTCAAAGGTGCTAGAATATTGGCTAATTTTATACAAAAGGATTCCTATGGGAGCAGAACAAGGCAGTATGATCGGTTCATTTTTACCCCTCATCATTTTATTTGCGATTTTTTATTTTTTAATTATCAGACCACAGCAAAAACATCAAAAAGCGCACAAAGCAATGCTTGACAGTCTTGCTAAAGGTGACAACATTATTACGACAGGCGGTCTTATAGCTGTGATCGTTAAAACTGAAGAAGATTTTATCAAAATCAAATTAAATGACGACACGATTGTCAAACTTGATAGAGCATATGTAGCTAAAAAGGTTGAGTCTGGTGAAGACGCTTAATTTTAGGGTCATCCTTTTTGCTTTTGCTCTGATCTTCGGTGTCGTTTTCTCTATTCCCTCTTTGACACAAAGTGAAAGTGGAAAGAAGATCACTTTAGGGCTTGACCTTCAAGGTGGTCTGCATATGCTGCTTGGTATTAAAAGTGAAATTGCCATTGAATCACGTATTAAGTCTATGGCGGCATCCGTCAAGTACATCTTTGATGATGAAGAGATCATTTTTGATGCACTTCGTATGGTCGATGGTGAACAAATCACGTTTGAACTTCTTGATAAAGATGATGTGGCGAAAGCCAAAGCGCTTCTCAAAAAAGAGCTTGAAGGTACAGTGATTATTGACAATGGGATGAAATTTTCAGTGGCTATGACCGAAGCTGAAGTAGAGCGTACGAAACAAAATGCCATTCAACAGGCAGTAGATACGATCAGAAACAGACTCAATGAGTTTGGACTTGCAGAACCTACTGTGGCTAAACAGGGTGAAGATAAGATCCTTGTAGAAGTACCGGGGATCAAAACACAAGAAGATGAACAGCGTATACGTGAACTTATCGCGCGTGCGGCACATCTGCAGCTTATGGCTGTAGATGAAGACAGAAACATAAGAGTAAACACGATGAGCCTGGCTGAAGCAAAAAGTTATGGTGATGTGATACTCCCTGATGTCAATACAGGTGAAAAATATCTGCTTCGTGCCATTCCGGTACTTGACGGTTCTATGCTGACTGATGCAAAAGTAGGTTTTGATGAGAACAATCAGCCTGTGATCAACTTTACACTGAACGGACAAGGTGCCAAGATCTTTGGTGACTTTACAGGTGTGAGTGTAGGGAAACGTATGGCGGTTGTTTTGGACAATAAGGTCTATTCAGCACCAAATATTAACGAACGTATCGGTGGCGGACGTGTCCAGATCTCTGGACGATTTGAACTTTCAGAAGCCCATGACCTTGCTATCGCACTTCGATCGGGAGCACTCCTTGCACCTGTCTATGTGATGGAAAAACGTTCGGTGGGACCAAGTCTGGGTGCCGATAGCATTAAGGCCAGTTCTATGGCTTTGGCCTTAGGGTTTATTTTGGTTGTGCTTTTTATGGTGGTTTACTATGGTATGGCAGGGATCATCGCAAATGTCGCACTGATAGGCAACCTCTTTTTGATACTTGCGATCATGTCACTCTTTGGTGCAACACTGACACTGCCTGGTATGGCAGGTATCGTTCTTACTGTCGGTATGGCAGTGGATGCGAATGTCATTATTTCTGAGCGTATCAGGGAGCTACTCTATGCAGGTAAATCTATCGGTAAATCGATAGAAGATGGGTATAGTAATGCCTTTACTGCGATCTGGGATGCTAACGTGACCACACTGATCGCGGCAACAGTATTGTATGCCTATGGTACTGGTGCGATCAAAGGGTTTGCGCTTACGATGAGTATCGGTATTATGGCATCTATGTTGACGGCTATTGTAGGAACACATGGTATTTACCAATGGGTCTTGCCAAAGATAGATAAGAACAAACTGGGATTATGGTTTGGTATCAGAACCGGGGGAGCAAAATAATGGAAATTTTTAAATATAAAAAACCTCTCTCATTGATGAATAAGAGTAAACGTTTTGGATTGCTTTCGGTCACGATATTGATACTGTCGTTGGGACTGATCATAGGTAAAGGATTTAACTACGGTATAGACTTTGCAGGTGGTACACTCATACAGGTACAATACGAAGGTCAAGCACCTATAGAGAAAGTGAGAGAAGCGATAGATTCTGATACCTCTTATGAAGGTGCAACAGTGACTTTCTTTGGGGGTGAAGATGAAGTGGTTATCCGTACGAAGACAAGTTCAAAAGCCCTGGGTGTAGATGTCGGTGATCAAATCAGAACACTGCTTCAAGAGACAGGTAACTTTGAAGTAAGACGTGTGGATATGGTAGGTGCAAAAGTAGGATCTGAGTTACGTGAAAAGGGACTGATGGCTATGGTTCTTGCGATCATCGGTATCCTTATTTATGTTTCCTTTAGATTTGAATGGCGTTTTGCTGTCGCTTCTGTGATGGCACTCATGCATGATGTTACCATTGCTATGGGAATGATCGTCTTGTTTAATGTTGAGGTAAACCTTGATATACTCGCAGCACTATTGACCATTCTCGGGTATTCACTGAACGATACAATCATTGTATTTGACCGTATCCGTGAGGGTATCAGAACGATCAAAGACCCAGATCTTGGGGGTATTATTGATGAGTCTGTCACACGTACACTTTCTCGTACGACGTTGACATCACTGACAACGTTCTTTGTGGTTCTTACACTTTATCTTTTTGGTGGTGAGATCATTAACGGGTTTAGTTTCACACTACTGGTAGGTGTGATAGTGGGTACATACTCTTCTATCTTTGTTGCATCGCCTATCTTGATGTGGCTTGGTTTCTCAGTGGGCGGCTTCAGAACAAAAGAAGCAGAAAAATTAAAAAGAGAAAAAGAGAAAGAAAAAATGCGTGCCATGTATGAAAATGGAACGCTCTAAAAAAAGTATTTTTTCTTGCCAACTACGCGACTTTCGTGAGATGTACCCCAAGGGTATTTCCTGCGGGCATTTTGTATGGGCTTCGCCTCTACAAAAGAAGAAAGAGTATAATAATACATGTATGCCATAGAATGATATGGTACACTTATAGTTAAAAATGAAGGATTTTGGATGAATTGGGGTAAAGTTTTTTATATGTTTTTTACATTGATGTCACTTACGACATCAGCAGCATTTTTGTATGACCATTCTATAGTAGCACTGTTCATAGCGGGCTCAGTGAATGTGATCTCTACACTGTTAAAGATAGGGGTAAGAAACCTGCTTTCAGCTGAACTTTTGGCAGGTTCATTGGTTGCGGATCTACACCTTTTACCTGCATTTTTTGCTTTACAGTTTTATGGGAATGATGCGCTAGCCACCGGATTAGTGATCGGTGCTGTGATCGCGAACCTTTATACCATTTTCATCTCTATGATCGAGAGTTCAAAAGAAAAGGCAGATTTTTAAGTATTAGGTAGGTATCTTGCATGTATACTAATTCGAAGGAATGTGACGTGATAAAGATGCCTACACTTTATGGGACTGACCCTGAACAGAAACGAAAAGAGATTCAACGTTATTTCCAACGTTGTTATAGACGATATGAATCTCTCTTTCATCTGGTTGTAGACAAAAACGCTTATTTTCAAAAAGCAGATCCTCTTCGTCATCCTATCATTTTTTACTATGGACATACGGCTACCTTTTTCATTAACAAATTAAAGCTTGCCAAGATCATCGATGAACGTGTAGACCCTGGACTTGAGTCACTTTTTGCTGTGGGTGTAGATGAAATGAGCTGGGATGACCTGAATGAAGCACATTATGACTGGCCGACTTTAGAAGAAACCCAAGCCTATCGTAACAAAGTATATACGAAAGTCTCTTCTCTCATTGATTCCCTTCCTTTAGAACTTCCTATTACGGAAGATTCACCCTGGTGGGTCATTTTGATGGGCATTGAGCATGAAAATATCCATCTTGAAACGTCTTCCGTACTGATACGTCAACTTCCCTTTGAAACCATACTGGAAAACAGAGAATGGAAAGAGTGTGAAATGGTTGGTTCTGCACCCCAAAATGTACTTCTTGATGTACCTCAGGGTACCGTGATCCTGGGGAAAAATAAAGATGCAAAACTTTTTGGCTGGGACAATGAATATGGAGACCATCAGGCACATATACCAGCATTTAAAGCAGCCAAATATCTCACTTCGAATGCAGAATTTTTAGAGTTTGTCAAAGATGAAGGATACATCAATGATAGGTTTTGGTGTGAAGAGGGAAAAGCATGGAAAGCCTATACCCATGCAGCACATCCAATATTTTGGCGCAAAGGTGAAGAGGGATACACACTTCGTACACTAAGCAGAGAGATAGACCTTCCCATGAACTGGCCAGTAGAAGTAAATCACTTGGAAGCCTCTGCATTTTGTAAGTGGAAGAGCCAGAAAGAGGGTGTCACTATCACTTTGCCGACTGAGGATGAATACATCCGACTGCGTGATGAAAGCAAAGTGCTTTCTTACCTGGAATGGACCTCCAAAGGTGAAACGATCGCCAACATCAATCTTGAAGGTTTTACCTCATGCATGCCTGTAGATACCTATAAACATGGTGACTTTTATGACGTGATAGGAAATGTATGGCAATGGTCACGAACACCAATATATCCTTTTGAGGGCTTTAAAGTCCATCCTGTCTATGATGACTTTACCGTACCTATTTATGATGGAGAACATAATCTGATCAATGGCGGATCATGGATAAGCTGTGGGAACCTTGCCACACAAAAGAGCCGTTATGGATTTAGACGACATTTTTATCAACATGCAGGGTTTAGGTATATACAGAGTGAATATGAAGAGAAGGTAACCACCAATATTTACAATACAGACAGCCTTATTTCCCAGTATTGTCATTTCGGGTGGGGTGAAAATGCTTTGGGTGTAGAAAATTATCCCGCAGCATGTGCGCGGATCGCTTTAGAGAGTATGAAAGGGAAGCCTAAGAAAAGAGCATTGGACATTGGATGTGCCATAGGGCGAAGTACCTTTGAACTTGCCCGTGGTTTTGATGAAGTGATAGGTGTCGATTTTTCTGCACGTTTCATACAGGAAGCACAGAAGCTCAAAGAGGATGGCATATTGCGTTATACGATGCCGAAAGAGGGTGAACTGGAGAATTTTTATGAGGTACAACTTTCAGATTTTCACTTGGAAGAAGAACGAAACAAAGTCTCATTTTGGCAAGCGGATGCGTGTAATTTAAAACCTATTTACAAAGATTTTGACCTGATCTTTGGGGGTAACCTGTTAGACAGGCTCTATGACCCTAAAAAGTTTTTAGATGCTATGGCGTCGCGTATTAATGATGGAGGACTACTCATTTTAACGTCTCCCTACACATGGCAGGAAGAGTCTACACCTAAAGAGAAATGGATAGGCGGGTACAAAAGAGACGGTGAAAATATTAGCACACTGGATGGGCTTAGAGAGATACTGGGTAAAGACTTTACACTTATCGATACCAAAGACGTTCCTTTTGTCATACAAGAGACTGCACGTAAACATCAGCATACGATAGCGCAGATGACTTTGTGGGAAAAGAGAGGTAAAAATGTTTGAAGCGATCAGCCGCCAAGGGACACACAGTGTAAAATGGGATGAAGCCAAGAAAAAGTTTGGTACAGATGAGTTACTTCCCTTATGGGTAGCAGATATGGATCTGGCTTCTCCTCCCTGCGTACAAGAATCAATGCTCAAAAGAGCCTCCCATCCTCTCTACGGTTATACGATGTATCCAGATGCTTATTATGAATCGATACAACATTGGATGCAAGACCGTTTTTCCTGGCTGATAGAAAAAGAGTGGATCGTTCCTTGTTATGGGGTTGTGCCTTCTTTGAACTTTATTATATCTGCATACAGTCAGGAGGGTGATGGAATCATTATACAAACACCGTTATACCCGCCATTTTCAAGTTCTGTAAAACATCAAAAGAGAAGAGTACTTGACAATACCTTGGTGTATGAGAACGGCAGTTATCATATAGACTTTGAAGACTTTGAACATAAAGCCAAAGAAGCCAAACTTTTTTTACTCTGCTCACCGCATAACCCAACTGGACGTGTATGGTCTGAAGAAGAATTGGAGAAGATCATTGATATCTGCATAGAGCATGAGGTTTTGATCATTTCTGATGAGATCCATGCGGATATTGTCTACAAAAAAACACATCATAGCATTGGCAGTTTTGAGAAGATCATGCATCATTGTGTCATCTTAAATGCACCTTCCAAAACGTTTAACGTCGCAGGGCTGAATACCTCTTATGCGATCATTCCTGACACACGATTACGTCAAGCTTACAGAGTGGAACAAGACAGGTCAGGCATTAGCAACGGAAACCCTTTTGGGTTAGAAGCTTTGATGAGTGCCTACAAAGAAGGTGCACCATGGTTAGAGGAGTTAAAAGAGCACTTACTCTCAAATATTGGCTATGTGAATACATTTCTAAACGAGCATCAACTGCCTATAAAGGCCGTCCCTACAGAAGCGACTTTTTTAATGTGGCTTGATTGTACAGGGATGGGTTTGTCTCATGCCCAACTGGTTGATTTTTTTGTACATAAAGCAAAACTTGGGCTGAATGACGGAAAGAGCTTTGGTCAGGCGGGTGAAGGGTTTATGCGCTTAAATGTGGGTACATCCCAAGAAGTACTCAAAGAAGCGATGCAGCGACTGCTTTCTGCATATAAGGCAGTATGTTGAGAACGCTATTTGCCTATGTGATACTGTCCCTATGGCTGTATGCATTACCACAAGTCATCAATGAAGAGATCCGTAAATCAGGCATCTCAAAAAAAGATATCAGTATCTATATTAAAGAAGCCGGTAAAAATGGAAAACTGATCGCTTCACTCAATGCATACAAGAGCAGAACACCTGCATCTCTGATCAAAGTGTTAACCACCTATGCCTCGGTACTGAAACTGGGGTTTGATTACCGTTGGCCTACGAAATTTTATACCACTGGGACATTACAAAGCGGTGTACTTCAAGGTGATCTACTTATTAGAGGGTTTGGAGACCCTACCTTAAATGCTGAGGACCTTGAGAAGATCGTCTTTGATATACGTGCGGAAGGCATACGTGAGATCAGGGGTGATATTGTGATAGACAGAAGCTATTTTGAAGTCGGTGACAAAGACAGTTCTGGATTTGATGAAAACCTCTACAGCGCCTATAATGCAATGCCAGATGCCATGATGTTCAATGAACGTGTGGTGACCGTCTGCGTGATACCCAAGGAAAAAAAAGTACATAAAAAACATGTGGATGAAAGTTACAAAGTGGTTGATCAATTAGAACATGTCAATAAACCCTGTAGAGGAAAATACTCCTGGCCAAAGGTAAAAATTGATAAAAGTGAAGTGGTCCCTACCGTGTTTCTTAAAGGGAAGATCTCCAAACGATGCGGTAAACGGAATATCTGTAAAGTCATTACCAAACCTTATATGTCATTCTATTATGCATTGAAAGATAGATTGACACAAGAGGGGATATCTGTAAGTGGGGGCTTGAAATTACGTCAGATACCTAAAGAGGCAAGAGGACTTTTTACCCATTACTCGAAGCCATTAGAAGAGATCATCTCTGAAACTGCCAAAGAGAGTAATAACCTTTATGCAAGACATCTTTTACTGCTTTTGGGTGCAAAAGTCTATGGTACACCTGCTACAGTACAGAAGGGAAGAGATGCTATTGTAGAGATATTGAAAACAAAAGGTGCACTGGGTAAAGGAAAATTAAGGGTAGACAATGGAAGCGGCCTTTCTCGTACCTCCAAGGTCAATGCCAAGCTATTGGCTCAAATGTACGATAATGCCTATGACCGTTATGGGTACAGATGGATGGAGACACTCTCGATAGCAGGTATCGATGGCACTATCAAACACCGTTTGAGACATACCGCGGTCAAGAAACATGCATGGATGAAGACAGGGACACTTAAGCGTGTGAAAAATATAGGGGGGTATGTCAAAAACAGAGCAGGAAAATTCTATACGGTTGTCATTATCATCAACAGTGCAAAGGCAAAATACCGTGGAGCCAAATTACAAGATGAGATCATAAAATGGTTGGCAAAAAGCAGGGTGAAACCTAGCATATTATCTTCAGCACCATCCTCTTCTAAAAGAGTGAAACCCAAAAAGCCTGCAGCAGAAAAGTTATTCAGGAATGTCAAAACAAAAGCAGTACCTACAATGAAACGTGAAACAAAAGAGAGTGCTGTGCAGTATTATATTCAAGTGGGAGCATTTTCTGCAATGCCAAACAAAGCCTATTTATCAAAGATAAAAGCATTAGGATTACGTTACAAGGTTCACCATACAGATAACTATAAAGTGCTTATAGGTGCCTATCAAGATGAAAAAAATGCAAGAGAGGCATTGAAAAAAGTACGTACACATATTAATGGCGGTGCATTTGTCGTAAAGTTATAGTTTACCCCAAATACGCTATAATCACTTAAAAATACAGGGCAACAATGAACTTCGAAACTTACCCTTTTGAGAAACTTAATCAACTACTTCAAAATGTAACCCCCAACAGTGATTACTCTGCACTGAGCCTGACGATCGGGGAACCTCAGTTTGAGACACCGGCATTTATACTGGATGCATTCAAAGGTGCTGCTGCATTGCTTAACAAGTATCCCAAAACAGCTGGGGAAACAGAGCTGAGAGAGGGAATGCTAACCTATAACAAAGAGCGTTTTGGTCTCACGCTGACCAATGGGCAGATCATCCCTACTTTTGGGACTAGAGAAGTCCTCTTTAATTTTCCCCAGTTTTTACTGCATGATGTGGAAAACCCGGTGATGGTTTTTCCTAACCCTTTTTACCAGATCTATGAAGGTGCGGCCAAAGCATGCAGGGCTGAAGTGATCTACCTCAATCTGAATGAAGCGAATCACTTTCAACCCGTAGTGGATGAAGTAGCATTGGCAAAAGCAGATTTTGTGATACTCAATTCACCTAACAATCCTACATCATCTGTGATGGGTATGGAAGAGCTGAAACGTTGGGTTAAGCTTGCTCTGAAATATGATTTCGTGCTTTTAAATGATGAGTGTTATGCGGATCTTTACCTGAACGAACCTTTGCCGTCACTACTTAATGCAAGTATAGAAGTGGGGAACGAAAGTTTTAAAAATGTGTTGGTCATCAACTCTGTCTCTAAACGTTCATCTGCACCGGGACTTCGTTCGGGCTTCATTGCCGGTGATGCAGAGATACTCAAAGCGTATATGGTGTACAGAACCTATGTGGGATGTGCATCACCCCTACCGCTGCAGCATGCCGCAGCAGTCGCATGGGCTGATCAAGCGCATGTAGAGGGTTTTAGGAAAAAATATAAAAAGAACTTTGAAGTAGCCAAAGAAGTTTTAGGAGTTGAGGCACCTGAAGCGACATTTTATATTTGGCTCAAAGTGGAAGATGAGATAGCCTTTACGACAAAACTCTATCAAGAGTATAACCTTAAAGTCATCCCTGGTTCATTTTTAGGACGCGAAGGGGAAGGTCAAGGGTATGTAAGACTGGCCCTTGTCTATGAAGAAGAGTTAACAAGAGAAGCATTAGAACGAATACAATTAGCATTGGAGCAATCATGAAGGAAACCCCAGAAATACACGTAGAAGAGTTAAAAAAAGACCCAGAGTTTTTAGCGAACATTCAAAGACTGGAAACTGAATGTAAAGAAGAAGAGAGTATTGCCAAAGGGTACCAGCTCTTAGACGCACAGCTTATCATCGAAGCACCAGAAGATGAGATCAACGAGATCTTTACATTCATCGTCAACACGGCATTTGACAGACTGGCAGAAAAACTCACGACTTCGCAGACCTTTGATATGAACGATGCCGAAGATTTAGCCACGGCAAGAGCCATCTATGAGCATGGTATTCAACGTTACAGTGAAAATGATAAAAAGGGTGCAAAAGAGATCTTTCTTGTATTGAACTATACCATAGACCATGCAGAGCTTAAAGATGCTATGATGGTGCATGCGGCTGCAGTGATGGCTGGGAAAAGTTTTGAAGACTTTATAGAAAATCTTGTAGATGTTGAAGGTGTTGATGAACATGACCCTTTGGCATTTTTTATCCAGACATTTACACAGCCTACAGATATTTTACTTACGATGTTCGCTAAAGAGGTCAAGCAGGCTAAAGAAGAACTCAAAGTATTGGATGAGTCAAAGGAAAAATAGGTGAAAAAAATACATTTCATAGGCATCGGAGGTATAGGACTTTCTGCATTGGCTAAATTTCTCTTCAATGATGGACATAAGATCTCCGGATCAGATATTAAACAAACGGAGATCACCAATGACCTGGCAACCAACTATGATGCCAAGATCACGATACCACACCATGAAGATGCAGTGGAGGGTGTCGATAGGGTGATCTACTCTGCTGCCGTACGTCCTAACAACCCTGAGTACCAAAAGGCAAAGGAACTGGGGATAGAGTTACTTTCACGCAAAGAGTCTTTAAAAAGTATTTTAGGTGAAAAAGAAGTCTATGCGGTAGGCGGAGCACACGGTAAGAGTACCACTTCAGCGATGCTTGCATCGATCATACCTGAGTCCAATGCACTCATCGGTGCTATCAGTAAAGAGTTCGGTTCAAACGTACGTAACTATCCGAACAACAAAGTGGTCTTTGAAGCCGATGAGAGTGATGAGAGTTTTTTAAACTCCAATCCCTATCTTGCCATCGTGACCAATGTAGAACCGGAACATATGGAGTACTACGGGTATGATGAAGAGCGTTTTTACAATGCCTATAGAAACTTTTTGTCATTGGCTGACATACGTGTCATTAATGCAGAAGATGAATTCCTCTCTTCTCTAGAGACGGAGAGCATTAAACTTTACCCTTCCAAAGACATCAAAAACATAGAGTTTGTGTTAGTAGAGGGTGAACCACATACAAAATTCGAACTTTTGGACCTGGGTGCATTTGAAGTATTCGGTTTTGGAAATCACATTGCCTTAGATGCCGCATTAGCGATATTGGGTGCTTTAGAGTTAGGTGAAAAAGTAGAAGATATAAGAAGTAACCTTTTACACTACAAAGGCATTAAAAAACGTTTTGACATTGTACAAAACCAAGAAGAGTGTGTGGTCATCGATGACTATGGACACCACCCGACAGAGATAAAAGTGACGATGGAGTCACTGCAAACCTATAAAAAGTTACGAAGTTTTTCCAAACTCAATGTCATTTGGCAACCGCATAAGTACAGCCGAACGATGGATAACCTGCAAGGATTTGTAGAGTGTTTTGAAGGAGTAGATGAGCTTGTGATCCTTCCTATATGGGCTGCAGGTGAGCTGGAAGTTGACATAGACCTGAAAGGTGCATTCAGTCGATACAAGTTACTCATGGCAGACTCTGTCACAAAAGAAGATGGCATTGTCAAAGTGTTTAAAGATGGACATATCATACAAGAATACAGTGACGGGCTTGTGACAGCCTTTGGTGCGGGAGATATTACGTATCAGATACGCGGAGAGGCATAAGGTGATGCATTCGCAGGAGAGTAGCGAAAAAACCATTATCCAAAAACTGGACCTGGACGGGTATATACAGCAGTTCCAAAAGTTTTTAGCAAGAGAGAAACCTGTGGCAATGATGGGTGATATCAACCAGCACTATCGTTATATACAAGCACTTTCCAAAGTACAATTCCCCATACCCCATACTGTACCGAACTTAGACAGAGAATTGAACCTTATTAAAAAACAAGGGGTACTTTCACTGGATGAGATCTATGCTTTTGTCACCATGATCTCTTACTTCAATACCTTAAAGACAGTGGGTTTCACAGAACCGCTCATCTCTTGGATACAAGGTATAGAGATACCAGAAGAGATCCTAGAGGTTATAGGGGTTTTTACTGCTGAGGGCGACATTAATCCTGAACGTGATCCGGAACTTTTTAAACTTGAACGTGCCATCAAGCAAAACAAGATAGATATCAAAGAGACGCTCTATAAGCTGGCACACTCCAGCAGGCTTAGAGATTATCTCGTGGATACACAAGTACATTTCAACGGTGGGGAAGAGACTTTACTGGTACGCGGAGGGTTTAACAATGCTATTAAGGCCACTGTGGCTGCACGTAGTCCAGGAGGCTTTTTTTATATCATCCCCCAAAGTATTTCTCACTTAAAAGAGAAAGAGTCTGCTCTGCTAAGCAGTAAAGAGGAGTTGATCTATACCTATTGTAAAAATATCTCGGCGATCTTTTTCAAGTGGGAACGTTTTTTGGCATTCATTAACAAAGAGTATGATAGATTTGACCATTATCAGGCACGTGTCAGTTTTGCTAGAGCCAAAGAGTATGAATTCATTTTGCCGAGTAAACACAAACGTATTAAGCTGCAGGATTTTGCCCACCCAGCTATAGAGAATCCTGTCCCTATAACCATGGATCTCTCCAAGCAGATCATGCTTGTCACGGGGGTGAATGCCGGGGGTAAAACGATGTTGCTCAAGTCAATGCTCTCAGCAGTCTACATGAGTAAGTATCTGCTTCCTTTTCAATGTAATGCTGCACAGACAGAAGTCGGGCATTACAAAAGCATAGAAGCGGTTATAGATGACCCTCAATCGGTGAAGAATGACATCTCTACTTTTGCAGGGCGTATGCAGGAGTTTGCAAAACTCTTTCACAAAGAAGATGCCATCGTAGGGGTCGATGAGATAGAACTGGGTACGGACAGTGATGAAGCAGCCAGCCTGTTTCGCGTGATGTTGGATGAATTACGCAAAAAAGGTATTACCTTTATTGTGACAACACACCATAAACGTTTGGCTTCACTGATGGCCAGTGATGATGAGGTGGAACTCATCGCAGCACTGTACGATGAAGAGCGCAGAGTACCTACGTATACTTTCTTGCAGGGAAGTATAGGGAAGAGTTATGCTTTTGAAACAGCGCAACGTTATGGTGTACCTGTAGCCATTGTGAACAAAGCAAAAGAGGTCTATGGAGAGGACAAAGAAAACCTCAATGAACTCATAGAAAAATCTACCTCACTTGAACGTGAAATGCGCACGAAGATCGCCAAAATAGATGATGAGTTAAAAGCTGTAGAGAGACAAAAACAGAGACTCCAGGATGAAGAAGTGAAGCTTCAGGAGAGCCACAGAAAAGCCCTAGCAACCCTGGAAAACCGTTATAATGCAGCGACAAAAAAAGCAAGAGAAGCGCTCAAAGCACAAGAGTCAGCAGAGGGTAGACGCCTGCTGAATGTGGCACATCAACGTAAAGATTTCAAGCAAAAAGAAGTGAAATTAAAAGAGGAAGTACCACTCAAAGAAGGGGACAAGGTGAAATACCGCTCTCACAAAGGTGAGATACTCGGTATCCGTGGTAAAGATGCGACGATCATCGTAGATGGATTGAAGATGAGAGTGCCTTTGGGACAACTCAAAAGAAGAGGAGATACCCCTCAGATCAAAGTCAAACCTAAAGCAAAAGAGGTCAAGGTCAATGTTGAAAAGTCAGGAGCAGCTGTTTCTGTAAAACTACTTGGTATGTATGCTGATGAAGCTATAGATACCGTCGATAAATTTATTTCAGATGCCTTAGTGAACGGACTAAGTGAAGTACAGATCATTCATGGTACTGGCGGGGGTGTATTAGCCAAATTGGTGACAGAGTATCTTAAACAACATCCTAAAATACAGAAGTTTTATAGAATGCCCGGAAACTTAGGCATTACAGTCGTCGAACTCTAGAACTATAACCCCTCTTTTAACTCCAAAAGGTATAATATATGCATAAAAATGTTGCAGGAGAGCTACGTGAGCATTCAAGATGATGTGAATTATGTAAAAAAAGAGTTAAGTGGTGATGAGAAGGTACTAGAGAGTGCTTTTAAACTAGAGTCACTGTATAAAAAATACAAGTTTCAATTGTGGGGTGTGATTGTCGTACTTATTTTGTTCTTTGGGGGACAAGCTGTGATAAGTGCTCTGCATGAAGCAAAGCTTGTAAAAGCAAATGAAGCTTTCCTAACACTACAGAGTGACAGTGATGATAGCAATGCTCTTAAAGTACTTCAAGAGAATAATCCGGCACTTTTAGAGCTTTACACTTATGCGCAAGCAGTGAAAAAGGAAGATATCAAAGCGTTAGAGTCTTTGACTTCAAGTACGAACAGTGTGATCGCTGATGCCAGTGGCTATACTGCAGGCGTGCTCAAGAAAAAACCTGTGGACTCAAAGCTCTATAAAGAGATGGCACTGTTTGAAGAAGCCTATTTGTCTATTCTTGCAGGTGATGTAAAAACGGCTCAGAATAAATTGGAGCTTATAGACGAACGTTCATCCCTTTCAGTGATCAAAGAGTTCCTTAAACACTCTACCATAAAGGCAAACTAATGAAAGGTTTGTCACTACTTACATTTACTGTAGCAGCTTTACTCTTTTCAGGGTGCAGCAGTAAAAAATACTTTGAACCAGAACAGACATTTTCAGCCTCCAATGCTTCAACTTCGTATGGTGGAAGTATCAGCGACCTTAGTCGTGAAGGCGGAACACTTAAAAGTGGTCAATACATTAGTAAGGCGGGTGTAAGCACTGTCAACCTTGGTGAAGGGTATAGATTTTTAAATGAAAACGATACCTATATACTGGCTACAAATACTGAGGGTATTTTAAAAGTAATTGATAAAAAAACGAAAGAAGCGGTACGTGAAGTATCTTTAAAAGTGCCTGTCGTTTCTGCAACGATCCACAATGGTGTCATTGCCTATATTCTCAACAACAATACCTTTGGTATTTATCAAATGAAAGACAATAGAAAATTGGTTGAAAGTAGATCTGAGGCAACAGTTGCCATTGATACAAGAGCGGCAAGTCCGATCTTTATTGATGGTTTAGTTGTTATGCCTATGCTTGACGGAAAACTCATTATTGTCAATATCAATGACAGTGATAATGCAAAAGTGGTCTATCTCAGTACTGAAAAAGTATTTAATAACATTATATACTTGTCTCGCAAGGGCAACACTATGATCGCTGCAACGCCAAAAAGACTCCTTACCTTAGGTAGCAGTGGACAGAATGAGTATAAAGCAAATATCTCTGAAGTGGCATTTGATAAGGGTATTATTTATCTCTTTACAAAAGAAGGAGAGATACTTGCTTTAAATAGCTATCTTGAAAAAGTGGGAGAAGCAAAGTATAAATTTGCACACTATTCTGTAGGTACGGCCTTTAATGGCAAGGTGTATGGTTTAGACCAGGGAGGGTCACTGATCGTGATGAACAGTGCATTGACAAAACAGAAGATCTATGATGTTGGTGAAGTGGATGAGCCAGCATTCATTACTGGAACAAAGCTCTATAAAGACGGTGATATGATTGAATTATCTAAACTAGGTTATGAGTGATCTACTGAGTGCTTTCGAAGAGTATCTTAGTGTCACCAAGGCACTGGATACACTGACTATTTCTTCTTATTTGGGTGACCTTACCCAACTCGAAGTGTTGAGTCAAAAAGCACTGACGAAACTCGATACTACGGATATATTAAAATTTTTATCTACCTTTGAGAACAAAAGAACGTTAAACAGAAAACTCTCTTCTATCAATACATTTTTCCATTTTTGTCATAAGCAAGACTTTACACATGAAAAGATCAAGATCCCTATGGCAAAAGTACCCAAAAATCTACCCAAATACATGAGCAGTGAAGAGATACTGCAAGGTTTAAAAAATATTGACAGAAGTAAGATCATGGGACTGCGTGATTATTCACTGATACTCTTCTTGTATGCGAGCGGTTGCCGTATTTCAGAAGCATTGAATGTACAGCGCAGTGATATCGTGGACGGATGGCTGAAGATACGTTTTGCAAAAGGAGAAAAAGAGCGCATCGTACCTCTTGCACCTATAGCTGTTCAGGCATTGGAGATGTATATGCAGGAACAGGATATGGCAAGCAGTTATATTTGGTTAAATTACAAAGGTGATGTCCTCAGCCGTATCTCTGCGTATAAAATCGTGAAGAAGTATTTGGGTGTATCACCCCATGTATTACGACACTCTTTTGCCTCTTCTCTTATCATCGGTGGCGCAGATCTGCGTGTGGTGCAGGAGTTGTTGGGACACAGTTCTCTGGAGACCACACAGATCTATACCCATATACAAAAACAGAATTTGGCAGAGACCATGAACAGTTATCATCCGTTAAAAGGAGTGTCATGAAAGCACTGGTTGAATATTTGAACTATAAAAAACTTATTTTTAAATCTCTTCAGGAGATCCTGCCAAAAGAACTGGGTTCCCGTAAAAAAGTTTCACTCTATTTAGGTGTTGACCTGAAAGGGTATTATGCACTGGTCATGCAGCTTGAAAAGAAAAGCAGAGTACTTCGTAAAGAAACAGGTGACTTGATGGTATTACATGAAAAACTGGAAAAGTATGTGGGCAGTAATATCACTAAAAAATACATACTTATCAAAGCACCATTATGCTCACATGCCAAAGCAATGCTTGAAGAGAATGGCTGGAAGGTATGGCATGAGCCCGAATGAAATGAGAAGTACTGAGATAAAGGATAGGTTGTTACTCGCAGATATAGGAAATACCCATTTCCATATTTATAATGGGCGTGAGATAGAGCATTTGTCCTATGAAGAGGCGATTCGTAAATATAACAAAGAGGCCCTCTGCTATATCTCTGTCAAACAACACTTTGACAGTACCATAGAAAATATTGCCTTATGGAAAAATATCTCTCCACAGATACACTTGGAAGGTGCCTATGAGACAATGGGCGTAGATAGAAGAGCATTGTGTCTGAGTCATGAAAATGGGTTGTTTGTGGATGCAGGTTCTGCTATTACCGTCGATATCATGGAAGAGGGAAAGTATAGGGGCGGATTTATCTTGCCCGGAATAAAAGCGATGTTACAAGCCTATCGTTCTATCTCACCGGTCTTGGACACAACGTTGAATGAAACGATATCTTTAGAGCAATTGCCCTCCACAACTAAAGATGGGATAAGCTATGGTATAATCGCGTCTATAAAAGCACTCATAGATAAGCATAGTGATGGTAAAAAGCTTTATTTTACCGGTGGAGACGGAAAATTTTTATCAAGTTTTTTTGAAGAAGCCACTTACGATGAAATGTTGGTATTTAACGGGATGCGGAAAGTGATTAAGGAATCAGAGATATGTTAACAGTAGCACTTCCAAAGGGAAGAATAGCAGAACAGACACTTGAAATATTTGCTGAGATTTTCGGTGGAGAATTTAAGTTTGAAGGTAGAGAACTCATCTTGGATATGGGTGAGTTTCGTTTTTTGAATGTACGTAATCAAGATGTACCGACTTACGTAGAACACGGTGCAGCAGACATCGGTGTGGTTGGACTTGACGTCATTACTGAAAAAGAGTTAGATATTATCCAGCTTCTGGATATGCAGTTAGGAAAATGTAAAGTGGCTATCGGTATCAAAAATGAAGATGAACTTGACTGGTCACGTCCTAACATCAAAGTGGCTACAAAGATGGTCAATATCACGAAGAACTATTTTGCAAAAAAAGCCGTAGGTGTAGAAGTAGTGAAGCTTTACGGCTCTATAGAACTGGCACCTCTTGTCGGTCTGGCTGATGCTATTGTGGACATCGTTGAAACAGGTTCAACGATGAGAGAGAACGGATTGAAAGTGGCTGAAGACATTATGGATTCTTCTGCACATCTGATCTCAAATAAAAATAGTTTTTATGCAAAGAAAGAAGAGATTCTCTCTTTATATGAAAAGATCAAAGCTGTTGTAGAAAGCCGTGGCTAATTCTACTTCAGACCCTCTTGACCTCTACGCAAAAGTAGAGGGCCTTCTTGGCGTAAAAGAGGCTGCCCCAAGTCTCTATGCCCATTACCTTCTTTTTTTAAACTCCATAGATTTTAACAGCCTTCTGGATGTGGGGTGCGGTTCTGGAGACTTCTTACGTCAAATGCAAGGTGCATTAGAGATTCCAGAGGTTAAAGGGATAGACCTCAGTCCCCTTATGGTCTCAAGAACACTTGAACAAGGCTATGATGCGGAGTGTGTAGACTTATGCAAACTACATGCCCATTATGACGTATTGACAGCTGTTTTCGATATGCTGAACTATCTCGATAAAGTACAATTGGCACAATTCTTAGGATGTGTAAAAGAGCACTTACATGATGGCGGATATTTTCTTTGTGACATCAACACGCTGTATGGTTTTGAAAATGTAGCAGTAGGTTCTTATATCGTGGATGACGAAGAGAGATTTTTAACTGTGGACAGTGACTTTGAAGAGGGTGTGTATAGTTCTGAGTTCACACTTTTTGAAAAAGAGGGGAGCAGTTTTAAAAAGTCTCAAGAGACGATTAGACAATATTATCATTCTCTAGACGAGATAGTGATGCTAAGTGGTTTGGAACTGGTTCAGAGTGATGATGTCAATCTTTATGATTTGGATGAATCGGATAAATTGTTTCTTGTATTGAAAAAAGGTTAAGAGGGTTTATTGAGATGTAAAGTCCATCTTGAAGATGGACTTTTTGTCACTGTAAGCTAAAATCTATTTTACGTTTTCAAATGGATTTTCAACAACATTCTTTCTATCTACGATATAAGGAATAAGTGCTGTTTGTCTAGCTCTTTTGATTGCTCCAGTTACAAGCTCTTGGTGTCTTTTACAGTTACCAGTGAGTCTTCTTGGCATAATTTTAAATCTCTCACTTAGTGAGAATTTAAGTTGCCCTAAATCTTTGTAGTCTATAAAGTCTACTTTCATTTCACAATATTTACAAAATCTTTTTTTGAATTTTCTTCTTTCTGCCATGGTGTTCTCCTAAAAAGGTTATGTATAACAAATATAGTGTAAATAACTGTGTATTCCCCTTATTTATGGGATTAGCACACAATTATATTACGTTAAATGTAAATAAATCCAATTATTTTAGAAAAAACAATTAATTATATTTACATTTTGAGTGGTTATAGAATATTTTTATAGACTTTTTCCTGAAGATGTAGATTTTAAAAATATCCCTTAAACAAGGACTGTGTTTTCAAGGTTTCCTAGATAATAAATTATAGAGGCACAGTGGATACTTGGATTGTGTATAAACACAAAAAACCAAAAATATATTTGGTAAAATTAATATTAAGATAATACATTAACTTTTATAAATATACACTTTTTACTCCCTTTATCGATACTATTTTATTTTACTTTTAGTCAGTTATTCTTTAGACAAATTATTTAAAATAGGTGTGTTTTAATAGTGATTTTAAAAAGTTTAGAGGATATTTAAGGTATTTGTTCCCATTGATAGAATGGGAACAAGAGGAAGGTACAATCTATCTTACGTTTTCAAATGGATTTTCAACAACATTCTTTCTATCTACGATATAAGGAATAAGTGCTGTTTGTCTAGCTCTTTTGATTGCTCCAGTTACAAGCTCTTGGTGTCTTTTACAGTTGCCAGTGAGTCTTCTTGGCATAATTTTAAATCTCTCACTTAGTGAGAATTTAAGTTGTCCCAAGTCTTTGTAGTCTATAAAGTCTACTTTCATTTCACAATATTTACAAAATCTTTTTTTGAATTTTCTTCTTTCTGCCATGATGGTCCTTTTGGTTTAATAGCCCAGATAAATACGAGTAATTTATAACTCGTCCTATAATGAGCAAGAATTTTAAAGTCGTATATTACAGTAAATAGACTTTGATTTTTCTTATGGGGGGTGACTTATATAAAAGTCCATCAACATGATATTAGACTTGTTTGTTTCAAACATCATTATGTTAAATAGATTACTTTTCTAAAACCTTATAAAGTATATAGATTATAAGGTCTCTTCTACAAAGTATTTTTGATATACTCTTAATAATTAACTTCCATAAAATATAGAGCATATTACTTAAGTGCCCATAATTTAGAAGAAAATACATATGTGCAAATGTTGAAAAACTTTTTTATATTAAGGTGTGGCATAAGGATTATTTTGAATAGGCGACAAGTAGAAAAAAATAAACCAAGCATTAAAGCTTACTCTTCTGGTGACATTGCAGCTGTTCGAATTTATCTAGAGTTTTCCAAATCTAAAAGTATTATCACAATTCAGCAATTATCAAAAGAGCTTAGTGATAATATTTTTTTGAAAAGAAGTATAAGAATTCGAAAACCCTATATAAAACGTATGAGAATAGGTATAGGTGGCTCAATTCAAACAACACAAAGAGCTTACAGGAAAATTTTCAAAAAGAACATAACACATATTGGTATATATACATCAAATCCTCTTGCTGTAGAACTTATCAATGAGATTATTAAACCACTCTACTTGTCAAGAAAAAATATTAAAATTATTCTCATTTCAGAGGAAGACAAAGATCTGCTAAAAGATAAATGAAAACCTTATATTGTTATATATTTTATAAGGTTTCTATGTTTTGTTTCAAATCCGTCTTCCGTAAATAATTCACACATAATTCTTCGCGTTTTAAAATCAGTTATTTTTGTCCTCGATAAATATCATTGACCTAGTGTTAAATTGTCCATCCTCATCCACTAGAAAAGTTGTTAGTCCTTCTTTAACCTCTTGTTTTACATCCGATATGTTGTCTACAACCATATGTTCCAATAAGCCTTTTGTTGTTTGATAAAATAACATACCAAAGTCTTCATTTTCGTGATCTAGCATTTCAATATTATCAGGAACATCGCCAAGAATCATTGTACTTCCATTGTCTGGGTCAGTCATTGTATGATACACTGGACGTTCTTTTAAGATGAAATTTGCAAAACCAATCCGTGCTAAAATTTCCCTTGCTTGTATTGGGGTTATATTATTTCCTGCAACTTTATCTAGCATTGGTCTAGCAGCATATGTTGCCATGCCCGAATCATCTAATGCAAAAATAATACATTTTTCATCTATTTGCATCATCATTGAAGTACAATAACTTAGATCAGCATAATCATATGAATTTGCATAATCATCATCTATATGAAAAATATTGAGCATTGGAAATGCTGACTTATCAATTGTGCATTTGGTATAAAATGCACGTGCCATACAATGAATATGATGAAGTGTTTTCAAATCCAAAAGTGATGATACTTTACCATCACCCTTTCTTCTGTCCTGATTGAGTCTCACTGTAGTATCTTTGAGATGAGTTTTTAAAAAAATCAAGTATAACCAGTTGACAAATTGTAAATATGTTTCATTATCGACATCGAATATCTTTCCTACAAATTCATTGAATGGAAGATGTAGTAAGTCCCTAATTGGTTCCTCTATAGTTTGACCCATTAATGAGTTACACTCTTCGCAACAAGGGATTTTATAATGACCATAGTTATATAACTTATCGCCTGGCAATTCTATTGTTGTTCTATGAAGTTTGTATTTGCGTAAGATCCAATTTGGAATAACATGTTCGTCATTAAAGTTTTTATCAGATTGTTTTGCACCACATATAAAACAACAATTACCATGACAAATATCATTGATGAATTTTTCAAAACTGAAAAATATATATTTACCAGAGATATCAACTATACTTCCATCACACTCTTTATGGTACATGGTTAAAAACTCATCTCTATACTGAAATTATGTTTTGGCATATTTTTGCCCCCTTTTCTTCGTAAATTATATCCAAAGCTTAATTTGATATCCTCAAATTTAAAGGCAAGACATATGAAGATAAAAAAGCTCATAAAGATATATATTGTATAAGGCTTTAATACAAAGCGTTTTTGATATACTTATTACTGAAGTACGGTAACAAAAGAACATATATTCTTTGAATAAGTTGAATAAATAGTTAGGATAACAATCAAGAATGAAGTATATAAGTATAATCATTTCAATTGCTACAGCCTTTATTTTAGGTACAGTTGCTGGATGGATTTTAAAAGGAAAACACGTAGATTACCTGTTTTCCAACTATGTCCCAGCAATCGTAACCTTGTTAGCTGCTTATTTTGGTGCTAAGTTTGCTTTCGATTTTCAAAGTAACAAAGAAAAACAGGAGCAAATAAATAAAAATAGAGTGAGTGGCAATTTGGCAATTTTTAAACTTGCTACAATGCTTAATACACTTACGCAATATCAAAGACAATTTATTGATCCAGTACGCGCTAAACCTACTGCATTTCTTGAAATGATACCTACTCTTCTACATTTTAAAGATGATATTTCATTTAATATTGATTCATTATCATTTTTGCTCGATACGGATGATAAAAATCTAGTCGGCGAGCTTTCAGTAGAAGAAGCAAGATATAAAGCTGCAATAGCAGTGATAAATGAAAGGTCTATAGTTCATCGCCAAGAAGCACAACTAGCATTAGAAACTGCAAACATAATGCATGGTGGTGATTATACAGTTGAACATATGAAAAAAGTGTTAGGTGAAAGACTTTTCCATACATTATGTAACACTACAGATGATGTTATCGAACATGTTGATTCTACAATTCTAAGTCTAAATTCCATAGCTAACAAATTAAGCAAATCTCTGAAAAAACAATTCCCGAAAGAAAAAATAATTTCTTTATCTACTGGAATTGATAAAGAAAATACTAATTAGCAAAAAGTCTAACATCGTGGGAATGCATATGAGGGTTTGATTATAAACTCATATTTAGCTAGTATAAAAAATTGAAGTATGGGTTACCACGTACAACGTGGGAACCAGTAAACGTTATTAATTAATGAGGAAATAACCATAGAATCACACCTAATTTATCGTTCAATGATGCTCGAAATAAAATTACGAATGAAAGCTATTAATGATAATCTCAACAATAGAAACAGCAATCTCTCACCTTTGGATATAGAGTTTTGTTTTCTTCAATTCAGAAAAATAGTTGAGCAAGTCTGTTTTGCCTCTATCATTTGTGATCAAAAGCGTTATGAGGATTTTAGAGCCCTTGAAGGAGAAACAGATGACGACGATTCTGGTGATTACACTCAAGATTGGAATGCTCGAATTATTCTAAAAAAATTAAATGATATTAGTCCTCACTTTATGCCTAGACCACTAGGAGAAAGAACAAGTAATGCTGGAAGGCATCATTTTAAACGTAAAGATATTAATGCCACTCATAAAAAATTAATCACAATATACAAAAAATGTGGGGCATTTATGCATATTCCAAGACCATTCGGCGAAGATTATGAAACACACGTATCGAGAAATAGAAACAAATATCAATCAGCAATTAATACAATAAAAGACTATTCAACATATTTTAAAGAACTACTATGGCATCATGCAGCTATGGGTCTTGAATATAATCAAGAAAATGACAAGCTAGAATCATTAGAGCCTGGAAATCCAAAAAATGCATGGATTGTTGATTTTGGAGATTATGAAAATGATGACATTGATATTATCATTGCCATTGCCGAATCAACTCATAACAAGTAACTGCAGACGAATCAAAACATACGAACGGCTTTTGGTTGGTGCGTTTAAACATTAAAGGTATGTAAATGAAGTATGCGAATGACTATACTGGATATGGGAACACAATTCTATATAGGATGTGTGAAGAAAAACCGCTTCATGATGATTTAGATGTAGTACGTTCTAAACTTTGGATTATCGGTAGAGCATATTCGGCCTCAATAGAACGAAAAGCGGGCAAAGACTTTAAAATCGATGATGTGGCTAATATCTTAATAGAGTCAAAGATAGATCAAAAGATTCGACAACTTAACGAGATAGGGAGGATCAATGAAAGCAATATGGACGAACTACTGAGTGTTCATGAATATTTGATGCTATTATTGAAAAAATCGACTGATGTAGAAAAGCGTTCTCTAGCCTCCAAATACCTTCATTTTCACGCTCCAATGTCAGTATTTATCTATGATTCTGTCGTACGTAATAATTTAAGATGTAAACTTAGAGAAATTGGAAAAACAAGGTTTCCTGTATCAAAAAGTTATGATGATGAATATGAGTCACATGTTATCAGATGCATATATTACAGAGACAATGTGTATGAAAAGGAACTAGGGGCACTGGCAACTCCAAGAAAATTGGATGCACACCTTTATGGTTACTAATATCTCTAACAAAGCCTTATTCAAGCCCGCAGAGTGGAGATCGGTAGATGGCAGTGGTCACGGTTAGTTATCAGCGTCTCCACTGCAGAAATCTGTGATTAAGATAATTTCATATTCCTAAAAAACTGAAAACCTTATAATCTAACATATTTTATAAGGTTTTGAGATTGTTTCAACTAATACAGGATTGTTAACTTTTATACCATGTAAATTCTATATCCATTGACATGGATTCATTGCAATTATTTTTCCTGTAAAAGCTAAAGCCTATTAGTGAGATATTTCATTCCTGTGTTTATCATAAGACATATGATAAAATGGGAGGATCAGAATAAACATTTAGAGGGCAATAATGGCTAAAAAGAAAAGGGACAATTTTTTAGAATCCACAATAGCAACGCTGGCTTCACGTGTCGCCTATAAATGTTCTAGCCCAAAATGTCGTAGAGTAACAGCGGGTCCATCTTCAAAGAAAAATAGTTTTAATAAAACAGGTGAAGCAGCACATATCTATGCTGCATCGCCTAATGGTCCAAGAGCAAACCCTAATATGACAAGAGAAGAGAGAAGATCTATTGATAATGCTATTTGGTTATGTGGGGCATGTTCAGATGAAATCGATAAAGATCCGGATAGTTATCCAGCAGAAATGCTTAAATCTTGGAAAAATGAAGCTGAAAAACTTGCCAAAGAAGAGCTTAACCAAAGACTTCCGCAAAAAAATGATGCACTTGATACCCTTACCACTGCACTCACTGGAACAGCAAGCCGTTTTTTACCTGATATGATAAGTAACGTATCTCAGGCAACCGTATCTTATCTTGAGAGAATAGACCCTCGATTAAAGGTTAAAGTTAACTATGATGAAGATCTTACAAGTTATATTTTTAATGCAAAGCCTGGTCAAGAAGTAAAATTTAATACAGTGATTGAGCCTAGGGATCCCGAAGTATTTCAAAAACAATGGCAAGACCTTATGAAATATGGCATTCCTCTTGATGCTAATGTTAAAGGTATTGATTTTAAAAATCTTCCAATCATGGAAAAAATATTAGCAGAGCAAGACCTTACTACTAAAACAATACAATTAACACCTATTCCCAAAGATGCATTGATGAAAATAGTTTTCATCAAAAATGATACTGATGAAATTTATGTTGTTGATGATATGCCCTTAAAAGTTTATACTGGGGAAAAAGCTATGAATGTTGAGGGTATTCTTTATAATATGATCAACTTAACATATAAATCTGAGTTCCCCGCATCAGGCTCTATCAACATCAAGGTATCATTAAACATAGACTTTAGTGTATGGAAAGGACAGAATATTCTTTCTATCCCATTTTTTACAAAAGTTTACGAATTTATTTCTAAAATATATGAAGGATGGGAACTGCAAGGATCTTTGGAATTTAATGGAGAACGATTGGCAAAGTATAGTAATTCAAACTTTTCAAAAAGTGAAGCCTTATGTTCAGACTACAGGATACTACGTTATATATTTCTTGCAAGAGAAATCGCAAAAGCTTTTGATGTAGAACTAACTTTTAATACTTTTAGTTTTACTGGTGATGACATGAATAGATTAGAGAATATTTATCGTGCAATACGTGGGAATAGGGAAATGATGAGTGCTGGGCTTGAAAATAAAGTAACTCTTTATGTAGATTTACAAGAAGCAGATACGTTTATAGAAATGTTTTCAAAAACCAATAAGATCCTTCTAGGTAACATACAAGTTAAAGAAGATATAGGTGAAATAAAGTTATTTAATACGCCGATACAGATTCCTCCGCTTTTAATTTCTTTTACTAATGTAGAAGCCTATATCAATGAGAAAATTGATTTATCAATCCTCAAAGAAAACAATAAAGTAACTATTCACTATATGGCAACAGAAAACTCATATTTTAGTTTATCAATATATGAAGAATAAGCTTTAGAATAAGGGCTTTAAGGTTCTTAATTGATATATCTATAAGATTTCATGCATAAGTCATTTCTGATATACTCATGATATTGAAGTAGGAAGGCATAGTAAAGGGGAAAAGATGAGTAATGAAGAAAATAATGAATTGCCAGAAGGTGGAAAGGTTGCTAAGATATCCCGTGGAGCATTGCAAGCTGTTGGTGGAGCCATCCCCTTTGCTGGTGGTGTATTTTCAGCTATAGCAGGTGCTTGGTCAGAAAAAGAGCAAGAAAAAATAAATCGCTTTTTTGAACATTGGGTAAAAATGTTGCAAGATGAGCTAAAAGAAAAAGAAGAAACCATAGTAGAGATTATGGGTCGTCTTGATCTGCAAGATGATGCAATATCTGAGAGAGTCGAAAGTAAAGAATATCAATCATTAATCAAAAAAACGTTTAGGGAATGGTCTGGTGCTGAAAGTGAAGACAAGCGAATATATATTAGAAATATTCTTGCCAATGCAGCCGCCACACAAATTTCTAGTGACGATGTTGTACGCTTATATATTGATTGGATTAATCTGTATTCTGAAATGCATTTTCAAGTAATAGGAGCAATTTATAATAGCGATGGAATAACTCGTGGGGCCATATGGAGAAAAATTGGCAAAGGAGAAGTTCGAGAGGATTCAGCTGATGCAGACTTATATAAGTTACTTATTAGAGATTTAAGTACAGGTGGAATTATCAGACAGCACCGAGAAACAGATCGATTTGGGAACTTTATTTCAAAACCTCCAAGACGACGTCCAAAAGGTAGTGGCCCAAAACCACCAGTTTCAGCTTTCGATGAAGAGGAAGGTTATGATTTAACTGAACTCGGTAAGCAATTTGTTCATTATGCAATGACAGAATTGCCATTAAAAATTGAGTTTACTGCTGATAAAGAAGAGACTTGATAAATTATTACCTGGGAGTGTTAGAAATTTCGTGTCAGTCTGATAAAATACTATCAAGGACTGACAATGAAAGAAGAAATAGAGTTTGATTTTAATGAGATACTCGATGAATTTAGAAGTGGTAAAAAGCTTACAGGTAAAGGTGGTCTTTTAGCCCCGCTTATCAAACAACTCACAGAAGCTGCACTCGAAGCGGAAGCAGAATCCCATATCGCGGAGGATGTACTTTCTGGTAAAAAGAACCGACGTAACGGTTCCAATAAAAAAACCATCAAAGGCACCAGTGATGGTACATTTGAATTAGAAACTCCAAGAGACCGTAATGGTACCTTCGAACCTCAGATCGTTAAAAAACATCAAACTACTATTAGTAATGAAATAGAAGAGAAGATCATCTCTATGTAGGGCTTAGGCATGAGCTATAGAGATATCTCTTCTCATATTGAAGAGATCTATCAGGTATCTATTTCAACAGCCACAATAAGCCTAGTTACAGACAAGATCATATCCAAAGTCAAAGAGTGGCAGGCAAGACCATTGGAAGCTATGTATCCGCTTGATGCCATACACTACAAGATCAAAGAAGATGGCAGATATATCTCTAAAGCAGTCTATACCATTTTAGGTGTCAATTTAGAAGGCAGAAAAGAGGTATTGGGGCTTTATCTCTCTGAGAATGAGGGAGCCAACTTCTGGCTTCAGGTACTTACTGATCTACAGAACCGTGGGGTAGAAGATATATTGATCGCTTCAGTAGATGGATTAACGGGTTTCCCTCAAGCGATTAACAGTATCTTCCCTAAAACAGAAGTACAACTCTGTATCGTGCATCAGATAAGAAACTCACTTAAATATGTGGCTTCTAAAAATCAAAAAGAGTTTATGAAAGATCTCAAGATCGTTTATAAAGCCATCTCCAAAGAAGCAGCAGAACTCGAGCTTGATAGGCTAGAAGAAAAATGGGGAAATATGTATCCTATAGTCATACAGTCATGGAGAAGCAAATGGGAGAATCTCTCGTACTACTTCAAGTATCCAGCAGAGATCAGAAAGATCATCTATACTACCAACATCATAGAGTCAGTGCATCGCCAGTTCAGGAAACTGACTAAAACCAAGGGTGCATTTCCTAATGAAAACAGCTTGATGAAATTACTCTATATGGGTATCTTGAATGCATCTAAAAAATGGACTATGCCAGTTTGGAATTGGTCATTGACCATATCGCAACTGGCAATCTTCTTTGAAGGGAGATTAGACAAATATCTAGAGGTGTAACTTATGTTACTAATTGGGACTGACACGGAATTTTAAACGCTCTCACTACATACCCTTATCGCATTTTCCTGTTTCGCACTTCATAACAGAGGTTTCTTTTTTTGGTATCTGAAGGCTATTGTCAGAAGAACATTTTGTACTTAGTCTTCCAGTCTTCCTTACTCGAACACAAGCGTATAACTCTTTGGTTGTCATGGCTTTAAGTACACAGTCCCGCCTATTGTCATCTTCTGTGAGTTGGTTTAAAATATTCATTTTCTTTTTTACCAGTAGAGCAGAACCATCCACCATACTTGCTCCACATTTACCGGCACCACACTTCATGCCACCTTCAGTGAGCGATTTGGTTTTTTCTTTTTCATTACAGCCTGACAATAAAGTTATGGATGCAAGGGCAACAAAGAGTAGGGTTGTAGTTAATAATTTAGGGTTCATTTTCTATCCTTAAGTATTTTTTTGAGTTTATGTTTCTCATACATTTCAAAGAAGATAGGTATAAGAAGTAGGCTAAGTACAGCAGAGGTTACTACTCCACCAATCATTGGTGCAGCTATACGTTTCATTACTTCCGAACCTACACCAGAAGTCATCATTATAGGAAATAATCCTGCTAAAATGGCAAAAACAGTCATAAGTTTAGGTCTTACTCTTTGTACAGCACCTTCATAGATGGCAGCATCTAAATCTTTGAAATTAAATGCATCTCCTACTTTTTGACGCATTTCATCTACGCTTTCCTGTAGGTAGACTATCATCACGATGGCAGTCTCTGCAGCAATACCCAACAAGGCTAAGAATCCAACAATTACAGCGATACTCATGTTAAAGTCTAACATTTGTATATAGATAAGTCCTCCTATTAAGGCAAATGGCAGAGTGAAGAAAACGATAAGTGTAGGTACCATAGTTTTAAGTGCAAAATAGATGAGTACTAAGATAATTAAGAGTATTGTGGGGATGATCCATTTGATCTTTTTCATCGCTGATTCAAGATATTCTGACTGTCCTGCCCATTCAAAATAGTACCCTGCAGGCAGCTTTAGATCAGCCAATACTTTCATAGCTTCTTCTTTATAGGTGACAACACTCATCCCTTGTTGTGGGGTAATGTACACAAAGGTCACTGGTGTTGCCATCTCAGATTTGATGACTGAAGCACTCTCTCTGTATTCGACTTTTGCAAAAGTCGAAAGTGGTACAAACCCCAGTGCTGTCTTGACTTGAATGTTACGTATTGCATCTAGATTACGACGTTCTTCTTCTTCAAAACGCAGTGCAATAGGATAGCGTTCCAAGCCTTTATACATAGTAGTTATTTTTTTACCACCAATGGCAGCTGATGTATACTCTTCTATGAGCGATTTAGATATATTGTAACGCTGAAGGGCTTCTACATCAATATTGATATCTATAAAGAAACCTGCACTTGCTTGATCAGAGAAAACAGATTGGGTACTTTTCATATCACGTAGTTTACGCTCTATCTCTAGGGCTACTGATTGCAGTCCATCAGAATCTTTTCCAAAAAGTTTGATCCCTATAGGGGTACGGATACCTGAGAGAAGCATATCTATACGTCCACGGATAGGATAGGTCCACGAGTTGACCAACCCAGGTATCTGTAGTGCTTTTTCCATTTCTGCTAAGAGTTTTTCACGTGTCATACCTGGACGCCACTGATCTTTAGGCTTAAAGGTAATGATAGTCTCTAACATACCAAGTGGCGCTGGGTCAGTAGCAGAATCTGCACGGCCTCCTTTACCAAACACAGTGGCTACTTCAGGGAAACTTTTAATGATTGCATCTGTTTTTTGAGTCAGTGCTTTACTTTGATCGACAGAGATCCCATAGGGTGTCACTGGCATATACATCATAGTCTGTTCATCAAGCATTGGCATAAACTCCCAGTTTAACTTTTCATAAAGAGGTTCTGAAAAAGCGAGAAGCCCAATAGCTAGAGCGATAACCACATATTTGAGTTTTAATCCATAAATCAAAATAGGATGGTAAAGCCAAATAAAAAAACGGTTGAGTGGGTTTTTACTTTCAGGGATGATATGCCCTCTAACAAAAAACACCATCAATACTGGTACCAAGGTTACAGAGAGTAATGCACCTGCTGTCATCGCAAAAGTTTTTGTAAATGCCAATGGTGAAAAAAGTAATCCCTCTTGTCCGTTGAGTGCAAAGATAGGTAAAAATGATACCACAACCAAGGCTAAGGCGAAGAAAATAGGACGCCCGACAAGCTGTGAAGACTTGACGAGAATGGCGATACGTTCAGCATTGTTAAGTTTGGCACCTTTTTTTGTTTCTTCTTTATGGATAGATTTATGGGCATTCTCTATCATCACAATGGAAGCATCTACCATGGCACCGATGGCAATGGCTATCCCTCCCAAGCTCATAATATTAGAACCTATACCAAAAAGTTTCATCAGTAAAAATGGTAGAGCGATGGTAAGCGGTAGCACGATAAGCATAATGATTATTGAACGAAAGTGCATCAAAAACAGCCCAATGATGATCACAACAATGATACTCTCTTCAAGAAGAGTATGTTGTAGTGTTTCAACAGAAGCTTCTATAAGTTCAGAACGATCATAAGTAATCATGATATCTACATCTTCAACTTCAAGCTCTTTCATCTTTGTTTTAATACGGTTGATGGCAGAATAGACATCTTCACCATACCGTACCATAACTATACCGCCGACGACTTCTCCTTCGCCATTAAGATCTGCCATACCACGACGTGCTGCAGGGACCATCTCTACACGACCTACATCGCCTAGCGTAAGAGGTACACCATCTTTGGTAGTAATGACAAGTTTTTGGATCTCATCGAGATCTTTAATGTACCCTTTTGCCTGTACCATCCACTCAAATCCATTTTGAATGACAATACGCCCACCCGTATCATTATTGTTCTCTTTGAGTGTTCTTGCGATGTCTTTCACTGAAAGATTGTATTGGACCAATGCATCATTATTGACCGTTATTTGGTAGGTTGGAACAAAGCCACCAATGGTCGCAACATCACTGACACCATCGACACCCATAAGTGCGTACTTATAGTAGTAATCTTGCAAGGTTCTAAGTTCATCCAGTGTTTTTGTTTTAGAGGTAAGTGCATATTCATATGCCCAACCCACACCTGAAGCATCAGGTCCAAGTGTGACTTCCATGGTGTCCGGAAGCTGGCTCTGTATGGATGCGAGTTGTTCAAGTACGCGGCTTCTTGCCCAGTAAAGGTCTGTATCTTCTTTGAAAATGATGTATATAAGAGCATTTTCATAGGTAGAAAAACCACGAACCGTTTCAATGTTGGAAATGGCAAGAAACTGTGAGACCAAAGGATAGGTTCCCTGGTCTTCTATAATTTCAGGGCTTTGTCCTTTCCATGTTACCTGCACGATGACCTGTGGAGGGGAGAGGTCAGGTAGTGCATCTAACGGCGTGTTTTTCATAGCCCAGACAGAACCGAGGATGAGAAAGAGTGTTGCCATTAAGACTAGAAATCGGTTTTTTACACTAAAGGATATAAGTTTTTCTATCATCAATATATCCCGTTTATTTGTGCATCAGAATCCATCATGAAGAGAGCATTGTTCACAAGTGTTTCACCTGCATGTAAACCTTTGGTAACTTCAAAATATTTGTTATCCAATGGTTTAACATTAATGATGACTGGTTCATATTCACCTTTGAATTCTGTCGCAAGAAATGCATACCATATACCATTTTTACGCATAGCTGCTGTACGTGGGATAAGCAAACGTTTTTTTGATTTTGCAGTAGCATGCACCTTTGCATACATGCCGGGTCTTAAACTCTCTTGTGAATCATTGTTTAAAACAAGACGCAGTGTTGCTGTGGCTTCTTTAGTGTCAAGCATAGGATAGAGTAGTGATTTGTGTGCTTTGAATGTTTTTTCCACACCTTTGGGCTTTACCATGAAATTCTCTAGCATCGGTAGCATTTTTAGTTCTTCTTGAAAGAGTTTCACTTCCATCCATACTTTTTCTAGATTTACAATCTTAAAGAGTCTTTTTTTTGATGTAAACGATGCACCTTGATTGATATTTTTTTCAAAGATCCAACCAGAAATAGGTGCATAGACAGTTGTATATATATCTGCATATTTATCCGTTTCTATACATTTAATCTCTTTTTCATCTACACCGAGGAGTTTAAGTTTTATTTTTGCACTTTCAAGCATTTCAGGCATGGAGGTCTTTTTATTGTAATTGATAGAATTTAAGTAGTCTTGTTTTGCTTTGTATACTTCTGGTGAATAGACTTTTGCCAGCGCATCACCCTTTTTTACTTTTTTATAAAGCGTATCAGCGTAAAGCTCTTCTACAAAACCATTGTACCAAGTAAGTACATCTACCATAGCTGAATCTTCTGCAACGATATAGCCATAGTTGACTTTTTCTTTAGCAGTACTAAGCTCTTTGACTACGACAGTTTTGACATTGAAAAGTTGTTTTACTGTTGATTTTGTTGGCGCGATTTCTTTCTTTGGAATAACTTTTGATTTATTGGCATCTCCGGAAGAACATTTTCCTGTTTCGCATTTCATAGCAGAAGTCTTAATCTCTTTTTTGGGTACGTTTTTTGTAACAGCACTTTCCTCTGTTACGTTTACCTGCTTCACAGTCTTCATGGTACTTTCTGCCAAAAGTGTAGAGCTTAATATGAAAGCCGATGCGACTAAAAGAGTGATGTTTTTTAACATTATAATTCTCCTATGAGTGATTTTAATTTTGCTTGTGTTCTAAAGTATTCCGCTTTTATAGAAATACTTTCTTCTTCTAAGTCTAGTTTTTGTTCAAGAAGGTTTGTATAGGCGAAGAGATCTCCACCTTGTTGTATACTTGCTTGTGTAAGTTCAAACATGTGTTCGAGTTGAGGCAAAGTTTCATGGTTTAAAATGTTATAGATAGTATGTGCTTCGATGAGTTTTGCATACATAGTTTCAATGTCACTTTCTAATGATGACTGATAGTCCAAAGAGGCACTGGCAGCAGCTAGGACTTCTTTACGGGCAGCTTCAGTTTTTAATTTTTCACTACCATAAAGCGGGATAGTGGCACCTATCGTAATGCTTGCAAAGTCATTAAAGTCATTACGACTAAAATATCCCACTTTTACATAAGGATCAGGCATTGTATCGAGAGATTGTATCTCTCTGTTCGCATCAGCAACACTTTTTTGAGAAAGACTCATATGGTAGACTGGATTGTTTTCAAGTTTAGCAAGGTAATAGTGTAAACTTTTAGGCTTTTTCATGGTTAGTGTAGTTGAGATTGAATTTATGTTAGCGTTCACCAAGTACTTGAGTTTTGCTTTTTGAGTTTTAAGCATCGCCTTATAGTTGGCAGCTTTTATTTTGACTTTGGTCAGAAGTAAACTGGCATTCATACTATTGGTATGGCTCTTACTTTCTGTTGAAGCATATGAAGTGTAAAGTTTGATGTTCTGTTGTGATACTTCAATATATTTTTTTACTATATCGATACGTGCTTCTATCTCTTTTATAGTATATACAGTCATTCGTATCTCTTCGGCAAGTTTAACCTTAGCTGCATCATAGGAATTAAGGATAACGTTTTTTTGAGCTTCTGTATATGTTTTACGTGCATCTAACTTACCAAACCAAGGGAATTTTTGTTTAAAATTGATGGCTTGATACTGCATGGGTTCAAGGTCTCTACTGAAAGGATCTCCAAGTTGTATGTCATTAATGGTAAAGGATAGATCCGGATTTGAAAAGTTCTGAGACAGTGCAATTTTCTCATCCATGGCAGAAAGGCGATGTTCAATAGCTTGCAGGGATGGATGTGCTTCTATCGCATTATTAATAAGTTGCTGTATACTTTGTGCATGCACTATACCTATAGATAGTATAGTTAAGAGTATGATATGCATGAGTCTCTCCTAAGTTATAAATTATAGATATTTTATTTAAAAAGTGTGTACAAAGTGTGCACATCATATTTTAGTTTATTTCATGTTTTATATGTAAAAGATAAGCTTTTTACTAGAGATTATACATTACGTATATAGGAGCTTTGTAGAGATGTTTTTAAAAAAATATTCAAAAAATTATAATAAAGAGCCACTTGTAAATTCAACTCAAAAAAGTAGCCAATTATAGTTTGATTATGTTAGCGGATTGTATGGTAGCTTTGTTTGTTTCGGTCGTCACCTCATTTTTATGACTGACGTCCCCATGTGTCTACACCAGAGTAGGAGACAAAGCCAAGATAGCGATCTCAATATATTTGTTTGAGGTTATTGTTCTCATGTTTTATTCTTTGTGTTTTGTACATGATTACTGTAGGATGAGTATACATTGACGGCTATATCAGATGCCTCTTTGTCGTCCAAACACTCTGTTTCAATCTGTATCGTAGAAAAATAGACTGAAAAATCTTTTTTCAACAAATTATGGATTTCTTTAAGTACCTCTTTTTGATCTGTTGTGTCTTTGACAAGCACATGCATTGATACAATATTTTTTCCGCTGGTTAAAGCCCAAACATGTGTGTGGTGTACATTCTCAACTGTATTAAATTTTTCTATGCTTTTTACCATTTTAGCCAGATTAAAATCTTCAGGAACAGTTTGCAGAAGAATATTTGTTGCTTCACGTATGATGCCCCATGAAGCCCAGAATAAAACTACTCCAAACAGCATTCCTAAAATCGGATCGATCTGATAAAAACCTGTGAATTTGATGACAAGAGCCGCAATAATAATAATGAAGCTACCTACAAAAGTTTGTAT